>JAFQXU010000012.1 GCA_017406805.1 Clostridia bacterium
AAAGCGTGACCCGTTTCGGCAATTTGAATTATCTCGCCGTCCACCGGAGAAACAACATCATCTTCAGACGGAATAATCGCTACGCCATCACCAAGTATTTTTTCCGAAAAAACTTCATCAGGGACCTTTCTTATGGAAATCACTTTACCTGTTTGTGCCGCTATCAAGTATTTTCCATCTTTTTCCCCTATAAATCCAAACAAAGAATCACCCCTTATTTTTATTTAAAAAATTTTTTAAAAATTTTATTTTTTATTTTTCCTACATCTGTTTCCAGGACTTTTTTCCTTATTTTAAGAATACTTGAAGACGGCATAGAAAGCTCATCTACGCCCATAGCAAGAAACACTTCCGTAAGGGATTCATCGGAGGACATTTCGCCGCAAATCCCAGCCCAAATGCCATGCTTATGAGCATTATCCACAACCAATTTTATCATTCTTAAAATGGATTTATGATGTGAATCAAAAAATTGATTTACTTTACTATTTTGTCTATCTATCGCTAAAGTATACTGAGTTAAATCGTTAGTACCTATACTAAAAAAATCAACCTCAGAAGCCAAAACATCACTAATAAGCGCAGCAGCAGGGGTTTCTATCATAATTCCGATTTCTACATCTTCTGAAAACGGAATATTTTCTTTTTTTAAATCCTCGCGGACTTTAGCCGCCATAGCTTTTAGAGTTTTAACTTCTGTTTCTGATATTATCATCGGGAACATAATGGAAATATTTCCATGATTTGAAGCTCGGTATATTGCTCTAAGCTGAGTGATTAGAATTTCAGGCCTATCCAGGCAAACTCTGACCCCTCTGTAACCCATTGCAGGATTTATTTCCTCCGGAAATTCAAAATAATCTGCGCTTTTGTCAGAACCTATATCCAAAGTGCGAATAATAACCTTATTCCCACTCATTTTCTCCACTATTTTTTTGTATGTTTCAAATTGCTCTTCTTCGGTGGGATAAGTATCTCTGTTTAAATACAAAAACTCACTTCTAAAAAGCCCTATACCACCGGCATCGCTGTTTAAAACCTCATCAATTTGAAGATCGTTATTTATATTGGCGCATATATTAATTTTATAGCCGTCAAGTGTTAAATTTTCCTTGCCTTTTAAGCTGTTAAGCGATTCATGCTTTTTTACATATTGTTTTTCTTTTTTCTTTAGCATTTTTACAGTATCGGTATCGGGGCTTATATAAACCTTGCCTTCACCGCTGTCAATCGCCACATCCATACCGTCGTATTCGGGTTTTATATGCTCGCCTATACCCAAAACCATTGGAATATTTGAGAGCCTTGCCAAAATAGAAGCGTGTGAACACTCTGAGCCGCCGGACAAAATATATCCACTAATTAAATTTTTGTCTGCGTTTGAAACTTCGCTGGGCATTAAATCATCGCTAAATATTATTACCTTAGAATCAATTTTCGGGTCTTCTTTTTTGCTATCTATTTCGTCTGTAAGATACTTTAAAATATTTAAACAAATATCTTTAACGTCGGCCGCTCTGCTTCTCATATATTCGTCATCTAAATTCAAAAACATTTCGTGGAACTTTTTTGAAGCTTTGTAAACTGCGTACTCACAGTTATATTTTTCTTTTTCAATAATATTCAAAATAGAAAGCCTATAATCTTTGTCCTTAATCATCATGCCATGAATTTCAAAGATTTCCGCCTCTTTTTTGCCGCTGATTTCCAAAGTTTTTTTGTACATATCTGTATTTTCTTTCACAGCACTGCTCAAGGCTTTTTCAAGCCTTGATTTTTCCAGCTCAAAATTTTCGTGAAAATACTTTGGTATATTATCAAAGTTTTTTTTATTTATAAGAAGCGTACCAAAAGACACGCTTTCCCCTATTCCCTTTCCTTTTAATATAACCATAATTAAATAAGCTCCTTTTTAAAAACATAAAGCAAAGCATTTAATCTTTTGTTTATGTTTCCGCTGAATTTTCCTCTAAAAACCCTTCATTTATTTGTATATCCACTGCATTTTCCTCTAAAAGCTCTTCATTTGTCTGTATTTCCGCTGAGTTTTCCTTTAAAAATCCCTCAACCGCTTCTTTTGCTTGCTTTTCGTCTTCGCCTTCTATTTCAATTTTAACATTATCGCCTTTTTTAATAGACAACCCCATAATGGCAAAAAGCCCCTTTGCGCTAGCGCATTTTTCATCTTTTTTAATTATAATGGAAGATTCAAATTCTAAAGCAGTTTTAACCAAACTTCCTGCCGGCCTTGCGTGAAGGCCAGCTTCATCAGTAAATATAAAATTAATTTTTTCCATCTTTAAAATACAAGAAAAATATCATATCCAAATTTTTCATTTTTTCATATTATGATATAAATTTTTCTTTTCCTTTCTATATCTTAAAATTATTTTTTCACTTAGATTGTGAAATAAATTGTAGCATAACTATTTAAAATTAAAATATACAAAATGACGAAATTTACTATAAAATTTCACAAAATTAAAAATCTAATGCCACTTAACCATTATCCTCTCCTGCATTAAAAATGTCAATATTATAATATTAAACAAAACAATAAATTAATTTTCTGATCTAATTTTAAAAATTAATTTTTTAAAATAGATATTTATTTTTCCTATATATTTGGTATAATTAAAAGAAAAACTTTTATTTTTACTTATAGCATAATCAAAAGGAGTTTTTATTATGACAAAAAACAGTTCGGTATTAAAATTTATAGAGGAAATGAAAAGCATCGTAAACCCAAAAGACGTGGTTTGGATTGACGGAAGCGAAAAACAACTTGAAGCCCTGCGAAAAACAGCTTGTGAGAAAAACGAAATAATAAAATTAAACCAAGAAAAACTCCCGGGCTGCTACCTTCGTAGAACAAACCCTAACGACGTGGCAAGAACAGAAAGCAGAACCATAATCTGCACACCAACAAAAGAAGAAGCCGGCCCCACAAATAATTGGTGGGAACCAAAATATGCCTACGAAAAAGTTCTTGGCATAGCCAAAAACAGCTACGAAAACAAAACAATGTATGTTATACCATATTCTATGGGAATTCCGGGGTCAACATTCGCCAAAATAGGAATCGAACTCACGGACTCCATATACACCGTGCTAAACATGGCAATTATGACACGTGTGGGTAAAAACATCTTAGATATTTTAGGCGACAGTGACGACTGGGTAAGAGGACTTCACGCAACATGCGATGTAGACGAAGAAAAAAGATATGTATGCCACTTCCCGCAAGATAAAACCATAATCTCTGTAAATTCAGAATACGGCGGGAATGTCCTTTTGGGCAAAAAATGCTTTGCACTGCGCATTGCATCGTATATGGGCAAAAAAGAAAACTGGCTTGCCGAACATATGCTAATACTAGGCATCAAAAGACCCGGTTGCGAAACAAAATACGTTTGTGCGGCATTCCCTTCAGCTTGCGGGAAAACAAACTTTGCAATGCTTATACCTCCGGAAATTTACAGAAAAAAAGGCTACAAAGTTTGGTGCGTAGGTGACGATATTTCATGGCTAAGAATCGGAAAAGACGGCAGACTTTGGGCAATTAACCCCGAAAACGGATTTTTTGGTGTGGCACCCGGAACAAGCATGAAATCAAATCCAAATGCTTTGATATCCACTCAGAAAAACACTATATTTACCAATGTGGTTCAAAATTTAGATGATAACACCGTTTGGTGGGAAGGTCTGGATAAAAATCCGCCCGAAAACGCCCTTGACTGGAAGGGAAATCCATGGAACGGAAAAACTTCTTCTGAAAAAGGCGCTCACCCAAACAGCAGATTTACAGCGCCAACGAAAAATTGCCCGTGCCTCAGCCCGGAATTTGACAATCCCGAAGGAGTACCGATTTCGGCAATAATTTTTGGCGGACGCAGAGCTCACACAATGCCACTTGTATATGAAGCATTAAGCTGGAGCCATGGCGTTTTCATAGGGTCGTCTTTATCCTCTGAAAGCACAGCAGCCTCCACAGGAAAAACAGGTGTTTTAAAACACAACCCGATGGCAATGATGCCGTTTTGTGGGTATAACATGGGCGATTACTTTTCACACTGGATTAAAATGGGAAAAATGCTTGGCAAAAATGCACCAAAAATATTCAACGTAAACTGGTTTAAAACAAATGAAAAAGGTGACTTTATCTGGCCCGGCTACGGAGAAAACATAAGAGTGCTTGACTGGATTTTGGACCGCTGCGAAAATAAAACTAAAGCGAAATCAACACCAATTGGTTATATGCCGCACGAAAGAGACATAAACCTGGAAGA
The DNA here is from genome assembly GCA_017406805.1 of Clostridia bacterium. GTDB lineage: Bacteria > Bacillota > Clostridia > Oscillospirales > Acutalibacteraceae > UMGS1491. The sequence goes on from JAFQXU010000012.1 coordinate 4,290, forward strand.
AAGTGGCATTAAAAAGGAAGACCTTTCCAAACTTTTGGAAGTTGATACAAGCGCTTGGCTAAATGAAACGGAAAAAATCAAAGAGTTTTACAGTATTTTTAAAGAAAAACTACCACGGGAACTACAAGATGAACTTAAATCTTTAATTTTTAGACTAAAAAATAATTAATTAATATAAAAAAATATATAGTTGTTGATTTTTCGACAACTATATTTTATAATTTCAATTAGGAAATAAATTAACACTAAAATTTTTTAGCAAAATTAGAGGTAGTTTAATGAAACATATGTCAAGAACGGGAAAAAATAACGGATACATTAAAAAAACAGATTTAAAAAACCAGCATAACGACAGATATGACGACAATTTTAATAATCATTCAAAATACGTGGACATTTCGTCCGGGAAACCAAGAAAAATAGCAAAAATGACTCCCAAAAAAATTGTATCTTTAGTTTTCTTTACAATTTTGGGGCTTTTAGGCGTGCTGATGATTTACGCATATATGGCACTACATTCATTTAATTACGAAGGCTTGCCCGAAAACACCGAACTTGTGGACGAATACGGGAACGACCTTATAAGCGATTCTCAAGTTCTAAATATTATGCTTATCGGCAGCGATTCCATGTCTGTTGGGGATCATGGACGAAGCGATTCTTTGCTTATTGTTTCGCTTGATGTAAAAAATAAAAAAATAAAAGTAACTTCACTTATGAGGGATATTTGGATAAACATTCCCGGCCACGGAAAAGATAGATTTAACGCCGCATACGCATTTGGTGGACCACAACTTACAATATCCACCATAGAAAAAACCTTTGGCATACGCATAGATAGATACATGGTGGTTGATTTTGAAGGATTCTCAAGAATAATAGATGCGCTGGGCGGAATTGACTTAGAACTCAACGTTAATGAATGCGCCTATATAAACACCTATTCCGGTGACAAACACACATTAAAAGGCAGCGGAATAAAACATCTAACGGGCCTTCAGGCGCTTCACTACTCCAGAAACAGAAACAGCAAAGGCTCCGACTACGACAGGACAAGACGGCAAAGAAACGTTATTCGCGCAATAATTGAAAAATTAAAAACTGCAAGTTTAACTCAGGTTACAGACTTTATTTCTGCAGTAGGGCCACTGGTTACCACAAACTTTAAAACATCTGAAATAAGCAGACTTGGCGCGTCTTCTTTGGAATACTTAAATTACCCGATGGAGGAATTCAGACTGCCCACAGACGACAACGTAAGAAACGAAACATACGACAAAAAAATGGTTCTTGTAATAAACGACATTGCCAAAGCAAAAAAAGATTTGCTTAACTTTATATATGAAGACGAAGAAATGGCTGAAAAAGAAGCAGGAAAAATAAAAGCTTCTCCCGCACAAACTTCCTCCGGCACAAAATCAACATCAAACGCATCTAAAACTAACAATGTTCCGGTTTCGGAAGCGCAAAAAATTACTCAAAAATCATCCACCACAGATTCTAACCGCTCGTACCAATCTCAAAAATCTAAACAAGCACCAAAAAGTACTTCAGAAAGTACAACCAAATCTTCAAGTGAAAGCTCCACAACTTCGTCTAAAACATCTCAATCGCCCTCTTCCTCAGGTAGCACAACCTCATCTTCTAAATCTACATCGGAAACAGAAACAAACACAAAAAATTCCACCACTTCTACTCAAAAAAGTACCACAACGCCAAAAGAATAAAAATTCTCCCCAAAAGGGGAGATTTTTTTATTCTTCTCTAAACAAATTGAACACCTGGCTTAAATTCAAAGTGCCATAACCCCACTGAGTATTGGGGTATTCTTTGCTGGGCTCACGATTGCAACCTCTAATAAGAATAGTGCGCAGTCTGTTGCCGGTAATTACCGGTGCGTTACCCTCCACAATTGCCCATTGGTACACCAAAGCAGACGCACCGGCAGTTATAGCGGCAGAAACACTCGTCCCGGACATAGTCCCCCTCCCGATTGGATAATACCCCGTAACATTAACCCCGGGGGCCACTAAATCAGGCGTAATTAAACCATTTGCCGCCGGCCCCCAAGAACTGTTTATATAAAGGCTGCTATCTATATCGTTGTACGCACCAACACTTATAACTCCCTCCGCCGTAGAAGGAACGACACTGGTATAATTCGGCGTTGGAGAAACAAACTCAACGTCGGGGCTTATAAATCCCGTCATTGGAAGCCAAGCATGATATCTGCCGCTAATTATAACGTCGCCACTAAGAATTATTTCCCACGTACCGGGGACAACGTCCATTACTTGAATTACCGCAAATCTACTTTCGTTTTGATGATACAAAATTTTTACAAACGATTTTTCTATAATTAGCCTTTTTTCAAAATAAGTTCCCGAAAAAAACGGTATTTTATTTATAAGTTCGCCCGTGGGAGATTTTAAAGAAAAAGATATTTTATCCCAGCCCTCATACCATATGTAAACACTGATAGACGGCGCATTTTCTCCTACCCTTACTTCAATTGACGCCGTTTCGCCCTGACGCTCTATTCTGCCTTCAGTGTGATGCCTTGCATTACTTTCATTGCCAACCCCGGTACAAACCGCCACGCCCGGAATATTGGATATAAAGGAAATATAATTTTCCAAACGATTTTGCCCGTTGTGACCACCAAAGTTCGTTCCTAAACCAAGGCATATTACCACGGGCATTTTTGCCAGCAAAGCTTGATTTAAAACAAAGTCAATTCCAAGCATAATATCAATGGATTCATAGGCGTTTTGCTGATCTTGAGGAACTAAAAACACATTCCTGTAATAACTGCTTGCCGGTTTTAATTTTACCGCAATAATCTCTGCATCAGGAGCCGCACCAATGAAACCCTCATACTCTCTGCCCGCAATTAATGACGAAAGGTACGTTCCGTGACCAACTTGATCTGTTTGAGGAACTACATCATATGGATTTTCGCTTCTAATTGCTTCGTTAATTTGATCTTGAGAAAAAACGCTGCCAAATTCCACCAAATCGGAAGGCTCCGTTTCTATTGTTTGGTCCCAGATATATTTTATTTTTGATGTTCCGTCTTCATATTTAAAAACCGGCTGAGTATAGTCAATACCCGTATCTACAATTCCAACAATTACTCCTCGGCCTGTTAAATTCAAATACGGCTGCTGCTGAACCCTGAGTATTCCTGCGGCATCTAACGATTCCACACCCGTAAGACCATAAATTTCCGGGTAAACGTTTAAAAAATCGGAACTAAGTTCCCTGAATATCGACTCCATATAAACTTGGGAAGTATATAAAATAGCAATTTCATTTTCCAAAACACGCCCAAGCCTAATATATGGCCTTGCTTCAATATAATCTTGAAAAGCCGGCGTGTACCAAGAATAAAACGCCACGGTGGTGGGCAATTTAATAAATTCATTTAGTGGCAAATCACTCTGCGTCATCATTTGCTCTTTTCCCCTTTCGTTTTTTAGTCTATTTATCAAAATCTCTTAGCAAAATCAAGCTGTTGTAAAGGCAAAGAGTTCCATATCCCCAAGAACTGTTTGGATAAACTCTTTCCGGGGATCTTTTTGCCCCTCTTTTTAAGTAAGACTTTATTTTTTCACCATACAAAAACGGGTCATTTCCGTTAATTATTCCCCACTGCATCATAAGAGACACCGAACCGGCAACAAAAGGTGCGGCAAAACTTGTGCCGGTAAAAACGCCGTAACCTCCTCCGGACTGTGTGGTTATAACATTCACAGATGGTGCGACCAAATCGGGCTTAACATAAACAACGTCAATTGTGTACCCTTTCCCCGAAAAAGATGATATTATCTCGCGGGAAGAATCGTAGCCACCCACTGTGATTACATTCTGCGCTGTTGAAGGTATCGTTAAAGTGGAATTTTCTTCCGGGAGCGAAAAAGCAGTTTCTCGGCCAACTTCTTCCACTGTGGGAAGATAAATATCAAAATCTCCGTCAACTATATTTGAAGCCCGAATTTTTATTGTATATACTCCCACATACGGCGCATTTTCGGGAGTGTTTATCTGAAAAAATATTTCCTGAAAAGAATTATAAAACTGCGGCTGACCATAATTTATAATCACAGAAGCATCACCGAGGTTATACGTGCGAGTAGTTTCATAAGGAAGTACCTCCCCAGTGGTGTATCCATTTGGAAAAATAAGCTCTACAGTAAAAACGTCCACAAAATTTTTCCACAAAGCCAAATAAAAAGAAGGGTTTTTCCCCGAGTAAAAAAAATTAATTTCCTGGGTTTCTTCTGATTTTATATTGCCCCGGTAATGATGCCCTGCGTCTCCTTCGTTACCCGACGCCACACAGATAGAAGTTTTCCATATTTGTGCCATATCGTCAATAAAATTTTCAAAAAGCGATTGCCCATTATGCGGCCCATCATTCGTTCCGTAACTAATATTAACAGCCAACGGCATTTTTAATTCTTGCGCACGTGTCACCACATATTTTAAAGCTCTCATAAGTTCCGTGGTTTTTGCAAAAGACGGATAACCTTTTTCGCCTAATTTTACTATAAGTAAATCTGCCTCCGGAGCAATTCCCACATTTAGTCCCGCTGAAGCTCTGCCGTTTCCTGCGGCAATACCGGCAATTGCAGTTCCATGACCAACCACATCTTCTTCCGGCACAATTTCCCGGGGATTTTCGCTTTTTAAAGCCTCGTTTATTTTTTGATTATCATATTCACTACCTCCGGTGAAACCACTCGGCGGAGTACCATTTACAGTTTGATCCCACATATATAAAATTCTACTGGTTCCATCTTCGTTTATAAAATCAGGGTGAGTGTAATCAATTCCGGAATCTATTATGGCAATTAGCGTACCTTTGCCCGTAAGGTCAAATTGATTAGAAGATTTTACTGTATTTATACATGATTTACCGATTTCATCTCTTAAATTAATCGACAAAACCTTGGGCGTTTCAATATTTTCAATTTCCGTGTAATTCAAAAGCTCGGGCAGTTTGCTAAGCTCAAGGGTTAAAATTGCGTAATTTTGGCTCAGAACCTCAACTTCTATACCAAGTTCTTCCCCGACTTTTAAAATATCTCCATTAAATTTAACTATTACTTCCCATTTTTTAATATTTTCTTCGTATCCCGCCGAAAGCTCCGTATTTTTAAAATCCGAAAGCAAAGACCTGTTTAGTAACCTATTGGTAAAGGGCATATTTTTCACCTCTTTTTAAATAATATGAAAAGTGAAAAATGTTTTATTACCATGCAAATATATAAAATTTGTAATTATTATAATATGATTATTTTTTACTTAAATTATAAAAATACATTGACTTTTTTAAATAAACTATATATAATATGTGCATAAATATATTTGTTTTCAAAATATATTTATGCAAAAATTTACATTTTAGGAGGTAATTAAAATGGAAGAAATCAAAAACAAAGCAGAAAAACTCGAAAGAAGCGAAGAAGAAAAAGTATCCGGTGGATATGTACACGAACGCCCCGGAGCATCGTTTCCATTTGTAGTGGTAAATGACTACGACGGAAGCGTAATAGGAAGGTACAAAACTAAAGAAGAAGCAGAAGCGGCCGCTAAAAATTGGAGATTATCCGCAAGAGTGCTTACCAATAAAGAATATACTGACCTTATCGATTCCGGAAAACTTTAACTAAAAATTTATAAGCATAAAGAAACTCACCGCCCAAAATATGCGGTGAGCTTTTTTTATTAGTTTTTTATTCTATGTTTATTGTCTTTTTTCCTCCTGTTTTTTGCTCTTTCTTTGGAAAATTAATGGTAAGTATATTATCTTCAAATTTTGCTTTTATGTCATCTTCCGTTAATTCTTCACCCACAAAAAAGCTACGTCTGTATCTTCCGGTAGATCTTTCTCTGCGCAAATAATTTTTAGAATCATCTTTTTCTTCTTTTTTCACATTGCTTGACGCTGTGATTATTAAATACCCTTTGCTTAGCTCTATTTTTATGTCCTCTTTTTTAACTCCGGGAAGGTCTATTACCATTTCTATGTCATCGCCTTTTTCTGCAATGTCTGTCCTCATTACGTTTTCAAATTCCGGACGAACATCAATTTTTTTGAAAAAATCATCAAAAGGGCTTTTAAGTTCACCAAATAAATCTCCTCCGTATGGCATTAAATACATAAAAATCAACCTCCTAAAAATTTTAATATAGATAAATTTATACCTACAACTAGAATTTTATCACTGCTTTTTAATACGGTCAACACTTAATTTCTAATTTTTATTTTTTTTTTTACCCCTTTTTATACTATTATTCCTAAATTTGATAATATTATTTATAAGTGGTATTATTTAAAAGGTGCTAAACTTTAAACACGAAAGGAAATTTAATTATGATATTTTATACATCAGGCTTTAGCTTTTTAACACTTATTGTTTCGGTGCTAATTGCATTATTTGCCGAAATAAAAGTAAAACACGCTTTTAGTAAATACTCCAAAATCCCTACAAAAAGCGGCATTTCCGGTGCAGAATGTGCAAAAATAATCTTAAAAGACAAAAACATAAACGGCGTATCGGTAAACCAAACTCGTGGATATTTCAGCGATTTTTTTGACCCAAGATCCGGCGGTGTTTACCTTTCGGACGAAGTATACGGGAAAAACTCCATCGCCGCAATAAGCGTCGCGGCGCACGAATGCGGCCATGCTGACCAACACGACAAAGGATATTTTCCAATAAAAATAAGAGAATTTTTAATACCGATTTGTAATATAAGCTCCAAACTCTCCATGCCGCTTGTGATGATAGGAATAATATTCCCCACAGACTCAAACTTTTTACTAAACCTGGGGATTTTGCTTTTTGCGGTGGCGCTGCTGTTTCAAATTGTAACATTACCTGTGGAATTCAACGCAAGCAACCGCGCACTGAGGTCTTTATCGAAAAATAACATCTTAGCACCGGAAGAACTTAAAGGCGCAAACGCTGTACTAAGTGCGGCGGCACTTACTTACGTGGCGGCAACCTTAAACTCGCTTCTTTACCTTTTAAGGCTGATATTCATATCGAGAAACAGAGATTAAATGAAAAGCTATTTCGTTTGAAATAGCTTTTTTATTATAAAATTTTTTAAATAAAAAATTCAGTAAAAAATAAATTGGTTTTTATTTATAATTAATGTATAATTAAAATATAATTAATTTATTTTTTATTGGAGAACACTTATGAATTCAAAAATTTTTAGCATGGGCATAAACGGATTAGAAGCTTTTGTGGTAACTATTGAATCAGACATTTCAAACGGCATTCCCTCTTGCGAAATTGTTGGTCTGCCTGATGCTTCTATAAAAGAATCAAAAAACAGAGTCCGGGCAGCAATAAAAAATTCGGGATTTAAATTTCCGGTTTCGCGCATTATCATAAATCTTGCACCGGCAGATATAAGAAAAGCAGGTTCTCTGTACGATTTGCCCATTCTTTTGTCAATTTTAAAATCAAACGGGAAAATAACAGATATTCCTGAAAAATCCGCTTTTATCGGAGAGCTTTCGCTAAGCGGAGACATTTGCCCTGTAAATGGCGTACTGCCAATGACAATCCACGCAAAGCAAAACGGTTTTGAAAACATCTTCGTGCCAGAAAAAAACGCCGTTGAAGCCGCAACGATATCAGGAATAAATGTTTATCCCGTTAAAAATGTAAGGGAAATAACAGACCACCTGCAAAAAGAAAAAAATATATCTCCACAGCCGCAAACAAATATACAAATAAAACCCTCTGAATTCACGCTTGATTTTTCACAAGTAAAAGGTCAATATAACGTAAAAAGAGCCCTGGAAATCGCTGCCGCAGGAAACCACAATGTACTGCTAATCGGTCCTCCCGGGTCAGGAAAAAGTATGCTTGCAAAAAGGCTACCCTCTATTTTGCCGGAAATGACGTTTGACGAAATAATCGAAACAACCAAAATTCACTCTATTGCGGGAATTTTGCAAAACAATTCCCCACTCGTTACGCAAAGGCCATTTAGAACTCCACACCACACAACCTCCACTGCCGGGCTCTCTGGCGGAGGAAGCATACCCCAGCCGGGAGAAATCTCGCTCGCGCATAACGGCGTGCTGTTTTTAGATGAATTATCGGAATTTTCCCGCGCTACAATAGAAACTCTGCGCCAACCAATTGAAGAAGGCATTATTACACTTTCCAGAGCAAAAATAGCGCTTTCATACCCTTGCTCATTTATGCTGATAGCAGCAACAAACCCATGCCCGTGCGGATATTTTGGCCACCCAAACAAACAGTGCACATGCTCACCGGCAGCAGTTTCACGCTACCTTTCAAAAATTTCCGGGCCACTGCTGGACAGAATGGATATACATGTGGAAGTTTCACCAGTAAACTTTGAAAATCTTTCATCAACCGAAATGCTGGAAACATCTGAAACTATTCGCAAACGTGTAAATGAAGCGAGAAACATTCAAAAAGAACGTTTAAAACTAATAAATGTAAATTCAAACTCAAAAATTCCCGCACATATGCTGCAAAAAACATGCCCACTGACAGAAAAAGCAAAATCCATACTGGAAAAAGCCTTTAATAAACTCGGGCTTTCCGCCAGAGGTTACGATAAAATCCTAAAAATATCCCGAACAATTGCAGACCTGGACAAAAAAGAAAAAATAGACTTTGACCATATCTGCGAAGCTATTCAGTACCGAAGTTTAGACCGAAAATACTGGCAAAAATAAATTATTTACCTATACAAATGAATCGCCACGGCACTTATATCGTCGTCGTGCGTTTCTTTGCGCAAATTTATTGCTTCGTTTACAACCATTTTTGCAAGTTCCTGAGCGGAATTATAAATTTTAGATTTTAAAATATTTTCTATAAACTCGCTGCCGATATCCGTGGCACCGTCTGAAACCATCAAAATAATGTCGCCGTTTTTTAAATTATAAACCTTTTCAGAAAAAGACGCCTCGTTTAATATTCCTATCGGCAAAGTTTCAAAGCTTATTTTTTTAACTTCGTTATCTCTGAGCAAAAACGTTGTCGGGGCCCCTGCTTTTATAAATTTTGCCTCACCGGTTAATAAATTAAGCGACAATGCATCAATCGTAGTAAGCGATTCATCGCCCGACCTTAGCAAAAGAGCGGAATTTACAAATTTAATTGCGCTGGCAACACTCACACCGGATTTAACAAAATTTTTCATAAGTTCTGCCGTCATGGAACCTTCCGCTGCAGCTTTAACGCCTGTACCCATACCGTCACTTATAAACACATTAAAAATTCCAAAACCGTCTTCAAAATACCGGCAACTGTCCCCGCACATTCTTCCGTTATTAAACGTATGCTGGCTGACACCAACGCTTACGGAATAAATCTTTTTTTCCGATATTTTTATTTTAAAAACATCTGCGCATTCGCAAAGCACCGGCATATTCATTTTTCTTCCACTTACTTTAGAAACCACTTTATAAATTTCGTAAAGCATTTCTTCACTAGGCCTGTAACTGCACTCAATTTCCAAAAATATTTTCCCGTTTCTATCTACAAATGAATTCACGGACGTATATTTTATATTTAAGTTTTTAAATTCGTTTTTAATTTTCACGGAAAGCTTTTCGCTAATACTAACAACTTCCGAAAACTCCCCCGTAAGATCCTTTAGCAAAGAACCAACTGCGCTAAATTGCTCGGAAATAATATTTTTAAATTCCATTATTTTTAGCTTTGAATTTTTTTCGGACCTTAAATTATTATAAAACTTAGAAATTTCTTTTGTAAGGCTGTCTGTTTGGTAGCACCTTTGCAAAAAATCGGTCGATAGATTAAAATTCATAAATTCTTTGTTTTTAGAAACGTTTTCATAAATATTAATAATGTTTTTTTCTGTGCTGTCAAAATTTTCTGACCAGCACTTTTCGTTTTTACCACAATTTACACAGTGATTAGCTGCAGCTTGCAAACACATAAGCCTGGGGCTTGTTTCTTCTTTTTTTAAAAATCTGTTTGATGCGTTTTCTATAATTTTTGGTACACAGCATAAAAATTTGGACAAAAATTTTATTTTTTGAATTATAAACCTCTTTGTTTCTTCTCCTCCGTCATCACCGGCACTGCTTAGCTTGGGTAAAAATAATCTGCATCTGTAAATGAATTTTTTGGGAATAACTAAAAACAGCAAACTCCCAAGAATCAACTCATATGTACATATAATAATTCCGTCGGTATTTACAAGCGGGAAAAACGTCAGCCCCGCCGAAAGCAAAAACGACAAACAAACACCAATCCTGCCAAAAGGCGAAAACAACCCGGAAATCATTCCTCCAAAAGGATAAAAATTAGAAGTATATGGCACACCTAAAAAAGACAAGCTAAAAATAGCTCCCATTGCTGCACCGACCAACGCACCACCAAAAGCCCCCACCACATAAGAAGTAATCAGCGTAGCGGTTATTCCTAAAACTCTGCCCAAAGAAACACCGCCTATATTAATCTGAGAAACAGAAAACAAAATTATACTTAAACTTACCGCTAAGCAGACAAAATCTTTTTGCCCCAATGAATAAATTTTTTTATTTGCAATAATTTTAAAAGTATTATCAAAAAAGTATGCCGTCCCCGCGGCAACAGTCGCCTCGAGTATACTTATAAATATATCCAAGCCGTCAATACCATACGCAAAATCCATTGCAAAACCCGTTACCAAAGCAGAAAAAAACACAACCAAAGGTGTATATAAAAAATGCTTTTTAATTTTATATAAATCACTAAGCGTCCATTTTGCGGCAGCTATTGCCACTATTGTGGATATGTACCTAATTGCCGGGCCAAGCCTTAAAGGAAACAAATAACCCATTGCCGCACCTATTAATGTAGGGGCAAAAAAACTTCCCGGCGCAGATGCCGAAAAAGACAAACCAAACGGATAATACCTCCCTAAAACTGCACCCCTGGACACCAAAATACCCGAAATAAAGCACATAAGCTTAATAAAAGCTATTTTTAATGAATAATTTTTTGCCATGTTTAAGAATTTTTCTTTTGAATTTAGTGTTATACTTTTCAACTTCCAACGCCACCTAATTTAAAATTTTTACTAAACACAATTATAAAAACATCCAAAGTAATTTAATTGTCATATCACGCTGGAAATAAAAAGGTTATTTTATAAAAAATTATTTTATATCACTACATTATGCCGATTTTTAAAAAAATATTTAGAATTATAAAGAAGTTTTGGTGTGGATTTGTGAAAAATCACAAATTTTTAAAAATAATATTTCATTGTTTTTTCTATCCTAGATTTTCCCTTTTTTATATGCCTGGAAACCGAAGAAACGCATATGCCGAGTTCTCTGGCGATTTCACGCATTTTCATCATTTTTCCATAATATAGCCAAATACAGAGCTGCTGCCTTTCGGTAAGTTCACCTTTTATTATATTTTTAAGTGAATACACCATCTTTTTATATTTTGTATCTTCCCCGTCAAAAGTGTCCGCTTTATATTTATAAATACTTGCCAAAGACTCTGTAAAATTATCTAAGTAAAAACATTTATTTGCCACTTGTTAAAACCTCACCTTTTCTTTTTAAATATTGTGCAGTGTGTAGCAAATCCAAATACATTGGATACAAAACAGAAATTCTGTAATTAATTTTTTCTTTTTCAAAATTCGTCGCCTTCACACTTTGTGTTTTTAATATTTTTATATGAACCCTTAGTATTTCCGCCTGCTTAGAATATTCTTTATACATAGATTTATAAAACATATTAACCCCCCTTTTACACATTTCGTGTAGTAAAAACTAAAAAAATAAAAACCTAATTTATTTCCTAGGTTAACAGACTTTTTCTAAACTTACAGGCTCCTACATTTCAATGGTATCATATGTATATTAAAACGTCAACTAAAATTTATTTTTTAATTTAATAACACAAAAATATACACCATACATACTAACTAAATCTACACATTTATTGAACACTATGTGTGTAAGTGATATAATATTTTTATACTCTTGTTTTTATCGACAAAATTTTGCTTATTTTTCACCTTAAAAGTATTAACCTTAATAAATAAAGCCTTTTACAGCAAATATTTATTATAATTATAAAGGGGGGCATACCCATTAAAAGCAAACTGTCAACAAAATTAAAAAAACTAAGAATCAAATCCGGGCTGACTCAAGCTCAACTTGCGGACAAACTTAATGTGTCAGCTTCTGCCATTGGAATGTATGAACAAGGCCGCAGGGAACCCGACAGAGAAACACTTTCAAAAATATGCCGCACACTGGACGCAAGCGGTGATTATATTCTGGATTTAGAAAGTCCAGAACCTGCCGCCGCAACAAATGCAGAAGTTTACAGCGTAATATCTAATTTTATTAATAACCTGGAAAACCAAGAAGGGTTAATGTTCAACGGCACACCAATAAACAAAAGCGAGAAAGAAAAAATAGCCTCTGCGCTAAAAATTGCCACTGCCGTTACACTTTCTGACATAAACTGCGATTCATAATAATCCGCCAATAAAAATAACATTTTTCGCCGCCGTGTATATTATGGTATAAGAAGGAATTTTAAAACCTCTAAGTTTCAGTCAAATGAATTATAAAAAAACGGCGGTGAACTTTATGTGCGGATATAAACAACAAGGAGTTTTGGCGCTTGCCTTTGGACTGGGGCTTACACTTTCATTTTTATTTCCGGAATCTCTGATTATAACCATTATTTCAATAATTGTTGTAGTGCTTGCAATATCTCTTATAAAATGTTGATTTTATCGTATTGGAGGGGTTTATATGAAAGTTGTATTAATAAAAAGTCCCAGAATTTTGAGTTTTTTTCTTAGAAAAATTTTTAAAGTAAAAAAAGAACAAATTTAAACATAAAAAATTAAACAGTAAGCAAATTTTAAGCTTACTGTTTTTTAACAAATTTGTAAATAATATTATTATTTCCAAAGGTCTGTGTCGTTTATGCCGCAAGAAGATGCATTAAACACAGGGTCTTTACCTTCTTTTCTTTGCTTAATGTAATCTTTAAGGCAAGTTCTATACCTGCCGGAAAGAGCAATTATTGCAATTATATTCACTGCAGCAATTCCTGCCATAGCAATATTTGCTATGCTCCAAACCATAACCGGTTTAGCCACACAGCCAAAGAATATTGGCAAAATACTTATAATTCTAACCCATTTAATGAATTTATCGCTTTTATTCAAGAATAGAATGTTAGATTCACAAAGGCCGGAGTTACCAACAATTGCAGAAAAAGCAAAAGCTAAAACAGAAAGTGTTATAAAGTATATTCCCCATTCGCCAACTTGACTTTTAATAGCTTGCTGCATAATACCTATGCCGTTATTTTTATCCGACACATCAAAATTAGAAAGTAAAACTATAAAAGCAGACGTTGAGCAAATCATAATTGTATCTATAAAAACAGAAAGGACCTGTGCAACCCCTTGCTTTACAGGGTGAGAAATTTCAGCAGATGCTGCCGCGTTCGGAGCGCTACCCATACCGGCTTCGTTAGAAAGAAGTCCACGTTTTATACCTATTATTAATGTGCTACCGGCCACTCCCCCAAATATAGCCTTCATATCAAACGCGTTTTTAATCATTTCAGAAAATACCACCGGCAGTTTCCCAAAGTTAGCTATTAAAATATAAAGTCCCATTGCAATGTAAATAGTCGCCATAATAGGCACAACATACGAAGTAACAAAACCTATACGTTTCATACCGCCCAAAATTACACTTGCAATTAACGACGCAAAAACAGCGCCCACAACATACCTCCAAAATGTATTAAAGTAATTTGGTATGTAATAATCAAGCGATGAAGACATATTATTTGCTTGCAAAGCATTAAAACCAAATAAAAAGCAAAACAAAAATAAGCCTGCAAAAATCATACCAAGTTTTTTGTTTTTAAGCGCTCTATCTATGTAATACGCAGGGCCACCGATGTAAGACGAACCGTCTTCTGTTTTCCTTTTGTACATTTGCGCAAGTGTGGCTTCCGCCATAGAAGACGCCGAACCAATTAAAGCCATTATCCACATCCAAAAAATAGATCCCGATCCACCAATTGCAATTGCCGTGGCAACGCCTGCAATATTAGCTGTGCCTACTTTTGATGCCGTACAAATCATTAAAGCTTGAAAAGATGACACTTTCGCTCCTGACGATTTATCAGTTAAATATCTTATAGCATCCGGAAACAACCTAATGTGAGCAAATTTCATTCTAATTGTAAAGTACAAACCGCAAATTATAAGCAAAGCAACAAGTATGTACAAATACACAAAGTCATCTACCAAGCCTAAAATTTTTGAAAAATCCAAACTCAAAACCTCCAAAAAATAAAAATTAAATGCAAAAAGCAACATTTTAAAGTTTACCACATAATCACAAAAACTAAAAGTAAATTTTTAATTTATTTTTCGCTATAATATTGACAACATACACTAAGCTGTGTATAATTAAATATGTTTCGAGGTGTAGCTCAGCTGGTAGAGTGCTTGGTTTGGGACCAAGATGCCGCAGGTTCGAGTCCTGTCACCTCGACCAAATCAGTACAACAGTATTGATACAATCGAAACCCCAGTATTTCTGGGGTTTTCGTGTTTTTAGAGATTTTTTAAGGGCTGATTTTAGCCCGTTTTTTTATTTTTTTAATTTTTACTCTTTTGCAAAATGCAACCAGTCGCATTTCTGTATTGTACATATTTTTTTGATTATTTTTTATCATTTGCATAAATTATGTTGCGACAACATTATTTGATAAATTTTCTTAGATTTCTCTGGGTCTTGATAAAGTAGCATTCCCAAAGCTTGAATTAAACGTTGCTGCATAACCGATACTCCAATTGGACTCGGTATAAATGCTTCGCACAGTATCTCATTAAAGCGTTCCATCTTTTGTTCTCCGACAATGGCAGAGGTTTTTTAAGACATTCACTTGCCAAAGAATAATCTACGTCAGTACGATTAATTTAAGTGGATATGCTTGTTGTAATGTCACTAGAAAAATAGTATATTTTTACTAATAATATGCCTGATTTTGTAATTGAATCCTATTGCGTCTTATGATAATATATTAAAAACTTGCCGCAAAAACAATTGATTTTGTGGACATGTTTGAATAAATATATTCCGTGGAAAATAACAAATCTAATAATCCGAATAGTGGGATAGAAGTAGAACTCAATTTAGGAAATATGAAAGGAAAGATGTAAATTATGAAATCAAGATCAAGAAGAAGTATAACGTTTATAATACTGGTGTTGTTGGTGGCGTTGTTACAATTCTTTGTTGATGTGAGTTTTGCGAATACAAATAGTGACCTTATTGCCGGGGAATTTAAATATGGCCCTACATTAGGCACAATTGACAGAACCGGCACTTATTATTACAGAGACAGTTATTTTAATGAATCAGGAAAAGTTTTAAATAGTCATTTAAGAACTATGTCATTGAATTTAGCACTTGCAACATTTCAAAGTGCAAATTTAAATGGAGATTATTCCAATGGCTCACAAAATATTAATAAGCTCCTAGAAGAAATTGATTTTGAAGATATTGAAATTAATGATGATTTTAAAGTGAAACAGACGGAAGATACCGTTGGGGTTATTATAGGGAGAAAAAAGATAAACGGTAAAAATTTGATGGTTGTATCTGTCCGCGGCGTTGGTTATGGAGCAGAGTGGATTAATAATTTTACTATTGGAAAAGAAGGGTATGCAAAAGGATTTGAAAAATCGGCAAACAAAGTAACTGACTGCATCAGAAACTACCAGGAAAAGTATCAAATAAATGATACAAAGATTTGGGTAATGGGATATAGCAGATCTTCCGCCATTGTTGATGTTGTAGGAACGAAAGTTAATGAAAATTTAGAATTATATCATACAACTGCAGATGATATATATGTTTATGTGTTTGGCACGCCCAATGCGGTTACATTAGACTCTGTAAAGTACGAGAACATTCATAATACAATTAGCAAGGAAGATTTTTTTACATATATTCCTGGTAGAGCCTGGGGATTGACAAGGTCCGGAGTTGACGATACTATTATTCCTTCAAAAGGAAGTAGTGAGTACAATGCTTTATATCCCGAATTTAAGAGACAGTTTAAATTAATGGACACCGAAAGAAATTACGTTGAGGACGATTTTGCGGAAAAATACCTGAGTTTAGAATTGGGAGAAGAAAACCCCATTGTAATTAAAGACGTGGAAAACACAAGAACCCAAAGCCAATTTGTCAAAGAGTTTTTCGAATTCCTTCAAGATGAAGAAAAGTTTTTAAATAAGGGCAAACTTACAAGAGAAGATTATGCTACGAATCTGGAGCCCTACATTAAAGATTTGTTGTCCGTAGTTATGGGTAAAACAACAGATGAGCAGAATGAAATTATAGACTATTTTTCGCTTGTAGGAACAGATATAGTATCAACTTTGAAAGACGAAGTAAGCAGGGGGGATTATGAAAATGTACTGTCTTTGCTAACTTTTATCGGTGGAGAAATAGAACAGCTGGAAGAAACCGGGGTCTTGGAAAAAGTTGCGAGTATTGTCATAAATTCAATCGAAAAAACAGAAAGACCAGATGCTCTGGCAGAAAGTGAAATAGAAACAATTAAAAATTCAATAAGCCCATTACTAAAATTCTTGCAACCGGCTGTTCGTGAAGATTTTTTAGCGGGAAATGGAGGAAGCGAGGGGGCAAAAGAATATATGGCAAGGCGTATTGCGTCTGTGGTTAATAACGTTTCGCTTTTAATTCAGCCTCACCTCCCCGAAGTTACATTGGCTTGGATGCGAGCAATGGATACCTATTATACAACAGATGAAATTAAGCCGGGTAAAACTACACCAATAGATACAAAAGACGAAAATTTTGCGGGGGCTACATTAGGAAAAATAAAAGAAAGTGTTTTGAATAGTTTGCTCACGAAAGAGGAAAAAGAATTAGTGAAGTTAGGAAATAACGCTTATATATACCTTGTTGCCAATGAACTAGGCGGGAATTTGGTTTCAGATGAGGATAAAGAATTAATTAATAATGCAATGGGTCCGGATATGAAGCTTGGTTTTTACATGAATATTGATTTATTAAAAAAGATAGGAAACAGAAATCCTGTTAAAATCACACGAATCGGCGAAAAAATAAAAATAACCATACAGATACCCGATACATTACTCGGTAAAGAATATTACAAAATTATTCTAGTTCACGATGGAAAAGCGGAAATTATAAATGCAGAAATCAATGGCAACTTGTTGACGTTTGAAACAGATAAATTTTCAACTTATGCGTTGATATATAAAGAGAAAAGCGAAAAAAATGGAGCATATGACGATACAATTTATGAAGAAAATGTATCAAAAGATACGGCCAGAAATGCTTCAAATCCAATGACGGGAGATAATATTGTAAAAATAGTATCTATTTTTGCTATTGTAGCATTAGGAGCGTTTATCACTCTTATACTTAACGAAAAATGCAAAAAAAAGAAAAACCCAAAAATTAAAACAGAAAAATAGTATATTACTAAACTTTTCTTGTCCTCATAAGTTGGCATTTTTAAAAATCTTTATTTTATATCGATAGTTGGAGGTTGCTTTATAGTTTTATAAGCCCGTGCGATTATATCAACAAATGTATGATTACACATAATAGTACGTATCTTTTGATACAATCCAAAGCTCAGTATTACTGGGCTTTCTTTATGTTTGATTATAAATTTTGTGTTTAAATTTTCAGTTTTTATGGTTCGTTTAAAGCTCAAACTCTAAAAAAATGAAACCTTGACGCTCATGAACCGCCCCCAAAAAAAGAGACAGGAAAAAGTGAAACCAAGATATGATAGAATGAAGGATATAAATGGAGGAATAGGAGTAGAGATGAAAATAAACGAGACGAGGGAAAAAGCAATAAAAATGAAGCAAGAAGGGAAAAGCTATGGAAAGATATCCAAAGAACTAAACATATCAAAAAACACTATAAAATCATGGGTAAGAAGGGCAAATATATCCTCATATAATGGGAACAAACCAAAATCAAAGAAATTAAAAAAAGAAATATCAGCGAGGAGAGGATATGAAAAGGGAATAAAAAAATTAGAAATGGAGTTAGAACTGTTAAGGGATTTTATTTACGAAACGGAAAGGAGGAATGTAAGAAGCTAATATTTGAAATTATAGATGGGAAAAAGGGTAAAATACCAATAGATTTTATGTGCAGTTATTTTAAAGTATCAAGAAGTGGGTACTATAAGTGGCGCAAAAGGAGGTGTTTAGAAAATAAAGATCATCAAATTGCAAAATTAGTAGAAGAATGTGAACAAGAAAATAATTTTTGTTATGGGTACAGGAGGGTAAAAATTTGGCTGCTTAAGAAATATGGCCTCAATGTAAATCACAAAAAAGTACTTAGAATTATGAATGAGTATAGTTTACTATCTAGAATCAGAAGAAAAAGGTATTATAAAAGATACCATCAAGGTATTCTTAGATATAAAAATATTCTAAAAAGAAATTTTAAGGCTACTAAACCAAATCAAAAATGGGTTACTGACATAACATATATCAAAACTAAACAGGGTAATCTTTTTCTGTCAATTATTAAAGATTTGTACGACAAATACATAGTAGGTTATAGTATTTCTAAAAATCAGAAATATAGTTTAGTTGATAAAACTATACGCTTAGCACTAAAGAATACAAATTTAAAAGATGGTGTTATTTTGCATAGTGATCAAGGTTTTCAATACACTAGTTTTAAATATTATAAAATTACTTCTTCTAACAACATTATAACTTCTATGTCTAAACCCGGTACTCCTATTGATAATTCCCCTGCTGAAAGTTTTTTCTCAACTTTAAAAACGGAATGCATTAATCGTCAAACATTTTATTCCTTCTCTCAAGCTATTGACTCTATCAATGATTATATTTATTATTACAATCACCACAGATTACAACTAAGTACTGGTATGTCCCCTTTTGATTACAGGCAATCTTATCTATGTTCTTAGTTACTTATACTGTCCTATGGTTTCACTTCGTTTTGTCTCCTCTTTTGGGGGCAGATCACATGGCACGAGCAGTAACTGTAATTCCGGCAACGCTTAATTTATTTACAAATACCTCAATACGGGCACCAATCAGGCGAAAAACAGCGGGATATGCAAGGGTGTCCACAGATAACGAAGAACAACTTTCAAGTTACGAAGCACAAGTCGATTATTATACAAGGTATATAAAGTCAAAAAGTGAATGGGAGTTTGTTGGGGTTTATACTGACGAAGGAATAAGTGCCACCAACACCAAAAAACGTGATGGATTCAACAGAATGATAAAAGATGCGCTTGACGGAAAGATAGACCTTATTATTACAAAGTCAGTTTCACGATTTGCGAGGAACACAGTAGATACACTTACTACAGTCCGTAAGCTCAAAGAAAAAGGTGTAGAAGTTTATTTTGAGAAAGAAAATATTTATACGCTTGATTCAAAAGGTGAGCTGCTCATAACAATAATGAGTTCACTCGCTCAAGAGGAATCAAGATCAATAAGCGAAAATGTAACGTGGGGTCAGCGTAAGAGGTTTGCTGACGGGAAAGTAAGTCTGCCGTACAAACATTTTCTCGGTTACGAAAAAGGGAAAGATGGTGTTCCTAAACTCGTAGAGAAAGAAGCTAAAATCGTAAGATTAAT
Organism: Clostridia bacterium; assembly: GCA_017406805.1. Lineage (GTDB taxonomy): Bacteria > Bacillota > Clostridia > Oscillospirales > Acutalibacteraceae > UMGS1491. Next base: position 24,039 of record JAFQXU010000012.1, read on the forward strand.
ATATAGATTATTCTTGGAAGGGAAAACAATCTCATCCATTGCTAAATATCTTACTGATAACAAAATTCATACTCCGGCAGGAAAGAAAAAGTGGTCTATAACAACTGTTCAAAGTATTTTAACTAATGAAAAATATAAAGGTGATGCTTTACTTCAGAAATGCTATACTGTTGACTTTCTTACAAAAAAGCAGAAGAAAAACGAAGGTGAAGTTCCGCAGTACTACGTAAAAAACAGCCATGAGGCTATTATTTCTCCCGAAGTTTATGATTTAGCACAAAATGAGCTTAAGAACAGAGCGAAAGGAAATTTTAATCATAGTTCGGCAAGTCCTTTTTCGAGCAAAATTATATGCGGAGAATGTGGCGGTTTTTATGGTTCAAAGGTATGGCACTCAAATGATAAGTATAGAAAAGTCATATGGCAGTGTAACAACAAATTTAAAAACAAAAATAAATGCAAAACTCCTCATTTAACTGAAAATCAGATAAAAGAAGAATTTGTAAAAGCATTTAATAACTTAATTAGCAATAAAGACGAAGTTATAAGAGATTGCGAGAACACAGTTTTAAACCTTATAAATACTGAAGATATAGACAGCAAAATATCAAAGCTTCAGGAAGAAAGTGAAATTATAGTAGAGTTAATGAAGAACCTGATATATGAGAATTCCAGAAAAGTTATGAACCAAGATGAATACAATAAAAAATATGATTCTTATACTGAGAAATACGAAAAAATCAAAAGCGAATTATCAAAATTAGAAGACAAAAAACAAGATTTAAAAGTTCGTAGAGACAGAATAAAGATATTCATTGAAAATTTGAAAAGTAATGACAAACTAATAGACGAATTTGACAAGCAACTTTGGTATGTGTTGGTAGATAAAGTTGTAGTTTATGAGGATGAAAATGTAGAGTTTAAATTTAGAAATTCAAACTAAATATAAATACTAAAGTTATCATATTCATAAATTCCGTTACCGTGCTTTAAATTGCCCTCTCGTTCTAAATTTACAAATGCGTCCCATATTTTATCTACGATATTTGTATTTATGCTTAGTTTATAATGTGCAGGCAATACTTTATTTATATCCAATTTTCTTATTTTGCCAATAGAATTTTTAAAGTCTATCGGGTTTGTAGTCGGATAATAAGCATCTAATTTACCGCAGTATATCAAATCCCCTGTAAATAAATATTTATTTTCTATATCATAAAAGCATAAATGTCCAGGTGAATGTCCCGGAGTGTGAATCGCTTTAATTTTTCGATTTCCTAGATCTATAACATCATTATCATTTAGGATTATAGCAGGTTTTTTGCTATAAATTTCATATTTATCTATATTAAAATCTTTTGGAAAATCGCAAGACTCTTTAAGCAGGTTATCCTTTACAACTGCCAGAGGAAGTGGAAATTTTATAAGCCAGTCTTTTTCTAATTTATGGACTGCTATATTATCAAAATACTTATGCCCTCCAATATGGTCCCAGTGAACGTGAGTTGTTGCAACAATTATGGGCAAGGTTGTAATTTCGTCAATTTCATTTTTTATATTTGAAACTCCTAATCCTGTATCAATTAACAATGCCTTTTCTTTTCCCAGCAATAAATAAGAATGTACATTTTCCCAATGCCTATACTCGCTAATTGAAAAAGTTTTATTATCTATTTTTTCTATTGTAAACCATTTGTCCATTCGCTGTAACCCCATTATAAAATTATAGTTTTTTCTATTATATCAGTTTTTTAAGAGTGGTAAAATCGAAATTTTGATAAAATTACTATTTTAAAAAAATACTAGATTTTAATAGCGTTATGGCAGAAGCGTTTGTTTTTGAGGGGGTTGGATTATTGGCTTCACAGCATTCTGTGGTACGTGCGGTAGGAATGCTTCTCTACCGTGATCCGGAAAGTTCTAAGCAAATTTATCAGTTGATGATGAAATAGTAAAGTTTTTCAAGTTATACTTTCTTCATACAAATATAAAAATCTGTATGAAGAAAGTTGATTCTTTTTTATTGATTTGACAACCGTGCTAATTATGTTTATAATAATAGCACGAACGTCAAAACAAGAAGGTGAGTATAATGTCTTTTAAAGAGAAACTAAAAAAACTTTTCAAAGCTTCATCGGGTATTCTATCTACAGAAGAAGTCGAGGCGGCCGGTATTCCTCGTCAATATTTATGGATTTTAAAAAACGAAAACGAAATTCAAATGATATCCAGGGGTATCTATGCTTCGAATGAGGTGTTTGAAGATGAAATGTACCTAATCAGTCTGCGCACAAACAAAGCCGTTTTTTCTCATGAAACAGCCCTTTATATTCATAATCTTACTGACCGTGATCCGCTTTTTTATACCGTTACGTTGCCAAGCGGATATAATCCTTCCAGACTCAAAAATTCGAATATTGAAGTACACACCGTAAAAAAAGAATTTTTTGAAATTGGAAAAACTACGGCAAAGACGATCTATGGGAGAAATATTACTGTTTATGATAAGGAAAGAACAATTTGTGATATTTTACGTTCAAGAAACAAAATGGATAAATATGTTCTAAATGAAGCGATTAAGCGTTATGTTAAATCGAAAGAAAAAGATATTCACAAACTCACGAGGTTTGCAAAAATATTTAGAGTGGAAAAAGTTTTAGATAGTTACTTGGAGTTACTTTTATAAATGACATCAATGAGGATGAAAGCACTTATACGAAATATAGCTAAAGAGAAAAATATAAATTCGGCAGTAGTGCTAAGAAATTATATGTTAGAGCGTCTGCTCGAACGTATTTCAAAATCAAAATATAAAGATAATTTTGTCCTTAAAGGTGGGATGCTTGTAGCGTCAATCGTTGGGATTGATTCAAGAGCTACAATTGATTTAGATGCCACGCTTAGACATTTTCCTCTTTCAAAAGAAGAGCTGGAAATGGCATTTGGAGATATTTTGAAAATAGAAATTGACGATGGTATAACAATAAAACTTTTGAATATAACAGAAATTCGAGAGGACGCCGAATATCATGGCTTTAGGCTTGGTTTGGTGGGTATGGTAGATGAATCTAAAATACCGCTAAAAGTTGATATCACAACAGGAGATGAGATTACTCCAGATGCTGTAAAATATTCATTTAAACTCCTTCTTGAGGACAGAAACATTGAAGTTTTAGCCTATAATTTGGAAACTGTTTTAGCAGAAAAAGTAGAGTCGATTATTTCAAGAGGAGTAGCAAATACTCGCATGAGAGATTTTTATGATATTTACATTTTAACCAAGCTTCAATCTGAAAATATAGATAGAGATCTGTTTAAGAAGGCTTTGACCGCAACTTCAAAAAACAGAGGTTCTGAAAATCAGATATCAAATACCGAAAATATTTTAATTGATATTAAAGAAAGTGAAAAACTTAAAAGTTTATGGAAAAACTATATCGTTAAAAATCCTTATGCACAAGATATAAGTTGGGATAGCGTTATTGACGCAGTATTTAAACTGTTATTCTAGTAAATACAAATTATTTTATAGGGCTTATAAACTGTAAAAAGTCGGTTTATAAGCTTTTTGCATACAATAAGGCAAATTTTTATTTCTAAAAAAGTATTACCTAAAAATACTTTTTGAGGAGAGAAAAACATGTGTAATAAAAATAACCCAAGTAAATGTGAAACATATCCTGTAAATAAGAAAGGTACTATTGTCAATTAAACAAGGTTATATTTTGAAAGAAGCTTCAACGCCTAAAGTTAAAAACCAAAATTTAACGCATAGAGGGTATTTGATCAGATCAATACTTGGAATATATAAACCCCTGTATGACGTGGTCAAAAGCGATGTGGCCGAAGTATATAACATTATAAATAAGGCACAGGAAGATACCAAGTTTTTAGAAATTCAAGACAAGTATAACAATGTAGAAACCAGCGTGCTCCGATACGAGATTAAGGCCATAGCCGAAGATATGTGCCTTGACCTTTCGCATTTCATAAATAGAATCTCGCAAAACACCTATGAAAAAGTTTATGAATCCATAATCGATATCTTATCCGAAGAGAGTAAAGCAGAGGAAATATTGCCTAGCGAAGATTTGGAAATTTTAGAGCTCTATGATAAAATAAATATATGGCTGGGAGATTTAAAATCTTGGTTTCTGGATAATATAAGTACTTCCTTTGAAAATTCACTTTTAGAAAATAAAAGTCTTGTTCAAAAAGGTTTATTTAGTGATATTTTTGAAAATATAAAAAATACTTGTGAGGAAGCCAAGGCTAAGGTAGAGTCCGTTATAAGGGATACCATTTTAAATACTTGGACTATGGCGGGAAAAATAGCGTTTAAGGTTCAAAGAGTAGAATCTTATCAGATAGTTTTCTCGGGTCATCCGAATGCTTGTGAAGAGTGTGAAAGCATGGCAGATGAGCATTTTAACATAGCTGACTTGAAAATTGGAGTAACCGCACCGCCTTTTCATCCGCATTGTGGTTGTAGAATGATGCCCTATAACTCAGCAAAAAAAGAAGGTAGTTTATGGGAGCAACTGGTTATTGCCGCAAATGTAGCATTTGAACTTTTGGCTCAGATAGGCCCTACAGAAGAGCTATTTCCGCCTTTTTATGATTTTGTAAAATCAGCTATTTCTGCAGCCGGAAACTATTATTTACAAAACAAAGGTTGGACTATAGCTAAAGAGCTTTTTAATTGGGGAATGTATGGAAAAGGAATGGGTTTGCCAAATAGAGTAAAAAATATGTTAATAGAGGAACTTAAAAACTCTAATATACTCAAAGAAAAAATAAGAGAATATACAAAAAATGGTCAAGATTTTGATCTACAAGAAACTTCTATTGAGTTTAAGCCAAACGAAGCTAACCTTCATTATTTTGTACAAAACGCTTATTTATGGCTTGAAGGTAAAAAGTTGGATGAACAAGGCAAATGGCAAATATACGTTAAATTAAAAGATCAATATGATTTTACTCAATTTCGTAATAGTTTGGCATTTACAGATTTAGCCAATAATTTGGGTGAAGCGATGCAACGAAACGGCATGATGACAGAATTCACCACGGAAGTAGAATTTACACATATATTTGAGGGGTTATGAATGAATTTTTTTAAAACAGGTATTTTTAAAGCGATATTAATATTATTACTGATTATAGGTGGAGGTGTATTTATTATTTCTATTCCTAAAATTTTTGGAAATATGTTAGTACATACAATTGATTGGCTTACAGGTGGTACTGAACCTAAATATGATGAAAAAGGGAAAATGATATATGACGATGGCCACCATACGATAGAATCTTTTGGAAAAAGGAAAGAATTTGAGATATGGCGAAGTGGTACCAAGAAAGATGGAAATTGGATTCTATTTGATAGGGATAAAAACAAGGAGATAGATATAGTAAGAGTTTTTACAGAATCTTTTTCATCTCCATATGTGTACACTTTGGGAGAAAAAGGTTATACAAAACTAAATTACGAAACTGCGGAGATTGTTCAAAGTAAAAGCATTGAGGATTTTTCCGAGCAAGACAGTAGTGTTTTTAAAAAACTTGAAGCCAAGGCAAAAGGCAATCAAGAAAAACATGCAGTATCATGGGACTATGCAATGCCTTCAGATAACTAGTTTTCGATTTCAATAGCGGAGTAAATAAAATGGCTAAATTTTTTAAGTGGTTTGGAATATCAATCGGTGTCATATTTTTAATAGTAGTTATTCTTGGTGTATTAGTTGTAGGAATAATAAGCAAAAAAGCAAAGAAAAATTATATGGATAAAAATATGTATTGCGATAACCGCAAAACAGTAGAATCTTTCGGTAACAAAAGGTTTGCTATAGAAAAAGGAACTAGGGTTGATAATGAAGATAAAATAATAGATGGCGAAAAAAGATATTTTCTCTTTGATAGAAGTAAGAATGAAGATGTTGATTACGACGTAAAAAGCTATAAAAAATCAGGTTCATATGTATATATTTTGGGTTGTGAGGGTTATACAAAGCTAAACTACGAAACAGGCGAAGTTATACGAAGCGAAAACATAGATAGTTTTGGCGAAGAAGACAGAAAAATTTTTGGATCTCTCAAGGCAGGCAAGGGGTTTATAAAAAAATAGTTGTGTGATATTATTTTCTTGTAGAAAACAGCAAAAGAAAGTAGTTCCCCGAGGAATATCAAAGAGTGGGTTGCATACTTTCGCACGGTGATATAAAATTTATTTATACTTTCACACGCTTTCAAAAATAAAATTACCCGTGCGTTTGTATTAAAACTTGAGTGATTAGACATAATTAAATATCTATTGATACGATGATTTAGCTCGGTAACACCGGGCTATTTTTTTAGTCTGTTTTTAAAACATTAAAAACTGCTTCCTTTTATTTAGAAATTTACATCAGCAAAATGTCTTGCTGTTATTTAAAATTAAATTTAATACTTGCAATTTTAATAAAACTAGCGTATAATTAGTATGTGGTTAAAAATCTATTAACCATCAATAATATTTAAACTAATTAAAAGGAGAATTTAGTAATGAAAGTACTTAAAAAAGCAGGTTTAGCATTAGGTTTGTTTTCACTAATTTTAGGAGGAGCTTTGCATCAAAATTCGGTTTTTGCAGCCCCTGATAAGGAAGATTTCCCGGTTTATTATAAGAGCTTCCCAGTTCCTAATAACATTGTCAATACTAAAGATCCAGAGTTATTTAACTCATTAATAACTAAAAATCCCAAAATATGTAATTTTGCCAAACAATTAAATGAAAAGCAATTTAATGCATTTAAAAATTCTTTTGAAACCTATGGCGTTTTCCGTAATCCTTATGATGAAGGAAACTTATTTATTTGGATAAAAAGTATAAATTATCTTGTCAGTGCGGTTCAAACCGGCGATTTAGAGTTTGTAAAATTAGTTGTTGAAAATTTCGACATTCCAAATATAAACCAAACAGATGACTGCGGATGCGGTTCACCGTTGAAGTGTGCTGTTTGTCTTGCTAATAATAAAGACGTTGACAGCCAAACCGCTAAAGATATAGTAGATTATCTGTTATCTTGTGGCGCAGATCCTTATTATGAAGGTGTAAAATCATATATACCCGATCTTTTTAAAAATATCTCGCCCTCTTCACCGCGCATGATTTTTAAAGAAATTTTTCAAAAACATGGTTATTATGATATAATTTAAAATTAAACGTAACTAAAAAAGTTTGTTAATTCAATTCTTTAGCCCGGTAACACCGGGCTATCTCTTGTTTTTTATACTTTTTATATTTTTTAAATTTCAAATTTATATTTAATGCAAATGGATTACACAATCCCGATTTAAGATATTTTCTCTAGTCTTCTCCATTACATACCTCATCATAACCATTCAAGAAATGTGGGAAAATAATTTGTGAACATCCGATTGTATCGGACGATGTAGGTGCTTTGGCTATAGGAACACTTTGCAGTATAGGGTATGAAATACATAAAGGCGCAGAATATTTATGGAATAAAGCAACAGACGGCAATAAAAAATAATTTTTATATATTATTAATTAGTGCTAATATTTAAATATTTTAAAAGACCCGTTTTAATAGCGGGTCTTTTTTGTTGCAAAAATTTAGAATTATTAACTTTTGCAAATCTAAAATTTTATTTTACAAATTTAAACTTCTGCGCATCAGAATCGTTTATTTCCCAACACTGAATATTTGTCCAATCCTCTGCAATTGCACCATCTACATCAAGCGATAACCCATTACATTTTGAAACAATATGAAAATACCCTTGCCTGTCCGGGATAATATACCACTTTTGCGCATCAGTACCATTTTTCTCATATTGCCATATGTTTGTTCCTATTTCGCTTCCTGAATTTTCAACGTCAACAGCTTTACCCGAGCATTTTGGAATTATTGTGTAAGTCCCGTCGAAGTTATATTTTAGGTAAAACTTTTGCGCAACGCTGTCATTTCGCTCAAAAAGGTGCAAATTCGCACAATTTTCGGGGCTTGCCCATTCTATATCCAAACACTTATTGTAATTAAGCTTACTTATTATCATGTAAGTGCCTTCCGATATTTCCGGCTTTTCATATTTCGTTCTTTTTGGGAAAAGCTTCTCCATTTTTATCTTTGCTCTGATGTAATCAAGTTCTGTATAATCAATATCACCGCCGGTGTTAATACAAAAAAGACTGCTGCTGTAATCCGCAAAAAATGCATCCTTCAAATCTATGTAAGACCCTGAAATTTTTCCCATTTTTCTATTGTATTTATTTATCAAATAAAAACAGTACATAGTTTGATGCTGAAATCCGTAATTATTCCTAAACCTAGCAAACAAGCATTCGTTTGCGTGCTCATATTTATTAAGAACCAAGTCATATATTTCCTTAAGGTCTGTTAAATTCTCGCCCAAGGCATTGTGCGGAAAATAATTCAAATCTTCACTTGGCATTTTTATATCTCGGCTAAAACCTTATCGTACAAGAACATAAAAGTCGACATTCTTTGATACTCAAAGCCACTATTTGAATGCGGGCTTAATGAGTTTATATCATTTTTTAAATCATACCAATAATTCCTTATGTTACCATACTGGCCATAATCTATATTTTTTCCGTAAAGTGCGTAAGGAACCACCCTTCCTTCTTCGTTTCTGTAGAAAAAGTCGCTTTTCTTCAGGGGTTTCCCTATGAAAAAATCATCGTTCATATATATAAAGTTTTCCGAGCAGCCAAAATCTTTTAAGCGCCAGAAATTAAATTCAAAGCTCACGGAAGACGAGCTGTCGAACCCCAGTAAATCTTTGTCTTTTATATAAACTATTTTATCGCTTATTTTACTTTTATCTTTTAAAAATTTAACTTTGTCGTTGGGCATTATTATAAATATTTTTCTTACCCACGGAATGTTTTCAAGCACAGACCTTAGTGAATACCTAAGTTCTTCGTTATCGTAATCTTTTTTGCACACAGGTATTCCTTCTCTATGCAAATTTTCGTCCGATAAATCTATATATTTATACACCAAATCAATGGGCTCATTTTCCACATCGTTATTTAAATTAATATCTTGCGAAAAAACACTTGGCAAAAACAATACTACAATCATTAACATAACTAAAATCTTTTTCATAAAGCAACCACACTTTCTTTATTTTGGATATAATTCTACTTATGGTTTTGTCGGTTGTCAATTTCTAATTTGAATAAAAAAATTAAGCGTTTCGCCCAAAATTGACATTTTTAGCAAATTCAATTAATATTTAACTGGTGATTTGTTTTGCTCAATTTTATTTTAAACCGAGTTCAAAAATCAGAAATACTGCTAAATATCCTTACAAACAAAGCTATGTGCGAGAATGAAAACATCATATTCTTAGTTCCCGAACAAAGCTCCTTTGCCAACGAAAAAAAACTCCTGCAAAAACTTGGCAACAAAAACTTTAAAAAAGTAAAAGTCATAAGCTTTTCCAGGCTCTATGACCTTATTTCGCAAATAATAAAAATCCCACCTTTAAAACAAATCAGCGAAATAAAAAAAGTTATGCTTATTAATCTCGCACTTCAAATATCCGAGCCAAAACTTGAGCTTTACAAAAAAAGCGTTGGCGACACAAACACCGCATCTTTAATACTGGACGCTTTAATGGAATTTAAATCCGAAAAAATATCCGCAGAAATGCTGGAAAAAATCAAAAATCTTACAAACAAAAATATACTTAAACAAAAAATATCCGAAATAGAAATAATTAAAGAAAACTACGAACTTATAACCAAAGGCGAATTAAACGACACCTTAGACGGCTTAAATTTGGCCGAAAAAATAATAAAAGAAAAAAATGTTTTTAAAAATTACACTGTTTTCGTAGATGAATTCACAGACTTTACCGCCCAACAAACCGCTATACTAGAACTTTTAACCACTCAGGCAAAAGACATGTACATAGCATTTAAAATGCCATGCGAAAACTCAGAAAATCCTGGCCATAATCTTTTTTACCACACGCAAAAAACAGTTAACACTCTAAAAAATTTGGCAAAAAAAAATAAAATTAAAACTAACTTTATAACCGCACCGGAAAATGGCCTTAAACCACCAAAAATTTCTGAAGAAATAGCATTTTTAGAAGATAATTTATTCAGGCCGGTAAAACAAAAATCGGAAATCACTCCAAAAAATATAAAAATTTACAGTGCATACACCGCCTTTGAGGAATGCGAATACATCGCAAGAATCATTCAAAAACTTATTACCGAAAACAAGTACAAATACAGCGATTTTACGGTTATAACTCGAGACATGGAAACATATGAAAATGCTTTTAAAAGTATTTTTAAAAATTATGAAATCCCTTATTTTTTGGATTCAAACGAAAAAATATTCAATAAAAACCTTATCGGATTGGTGCTGGCAGCACTTGATTGCGCCGAATCTTACTACAACTCAGAAGATATTTTAAGATACTTAAAAACAGGCCTTACGAACCTATCTACGGAAGAAATCGCTTTAATCGAGAATTATATTTTTCTGTGGGATATAAAAGGAAGCGACTGGCTTACGGATTTTTCCATGCACCCGGAAGGATTTAAAGAAACTTTTAACGAAGAAAACAAAAAACTCCTGGAAAAACTAAACAGCCTTAGAAAAATTATTATTACTCCACTTAAAAATTTAAAAAGCAAAATCAAAAACCCAAGCGGAGTGCAGTTTGCCAAAGCAATATATTCATTTTTAACAGAAGTAAACACCCCAAAGAACTTGCAAAAATACTGCCTTGATTTATTTAATGAAGGAAAAATCCAATTATCCGAACAAACCGCAAGATTATGGGATATTTTGATGGATATTTTAAATGAAATAGCTACCACGTTTAAATTTACAAATTTACCCTTAAAAAAATACAAAGAAATTTTAAAATGCTCTTTGGAATTTGCCGACTTTTCGTCTATCCCGCAAAACACAAACAGCGTAACCGTCGGCTGCATTAACCGTATGCGAATTTTTGATTCAAAAATAGTCTTTATTGTAGGCGCAGAAGACGGAGAATTCCCAAAATCGCCGTCAGAATCCAAAATTTTTACCGAACCGGAAATTTCTCATATTCTTTCTTTGGGAATAGAGCTAAAAAACAGCGCCCAAAGTTTTGTTCAAAAAGAAAAGTATTTGGCTTATTTAGCGCTGACGTCCGCCACAGAAAAACTTTTTATCTCTTGGAATTCCTCGGGCGAAAAACTTCCTTCAGAAATAATCAAAGAAGTAATAGAAATCTTCCCGAAAACAAAAATTTTAAATAAAAAAATTATACCGGAAGAAGAAATGATATGGTGCGAAAAATCCGCTTTTGAATGGTACGCACAAAACCACAAAAATCAATCTTCAACAGTAAAATGTTTGGAAAAATACTTTTTAAACA
>JAFQXU010000013.1 GCA_017406805.1 Clostridia bacterium
AATATTTCGAAGCACAGCTACACTGATTTCGGAGTAATTTTGACAGAACAAAATATTGGGCTTCCCTCGCCCAAAACTTATAGTGTAAGCATTGAGGGCATGCACGGGAGCCTTGATTTGTCCGAGTGTTTCGGAGAAATGAAGTATGAAAACAGAACGCTAAAATTCACTTTTGAAAGCATTGATAAAATAACCGATTGGCAAGCTAAAATGATAAATATTTCCTCTTTTTTGCATGGACAAAAAATGAAGATTAAAACATGGTCCGACCCCGATTTTTATTATGTTGGTAGATGTCAGATTGATGAATATAATTCAAGTAGTAAACTTGGAAAAATCATTATTTCTTGCGATTGTGAGCCTTTTAAATACAAGAAGAACATAACTGTTTTCAATTTAACCGAAGGTACAAACACAGTAAACAATTCAAGAATGACGGTATATGCGGACTTAATAAACGAATCGGAAATCACAATAAATTCAAAGGTTTATAGCGCAGGAACGCACCTTCGAGCGATAAAGCTTACAAGTGGTGCAAATACCTTAAATTCAAGCGGCAATGCCACCCTTAATTTTAAGGAGGGGGAAATTTAATGCAATATAAAATATTTTGCGATGACTATATTTTATACGATTCGCAGCTTAACGAATTTCAACTTGAAAATCCTGTTTTAAAGCAGGAATTAAACACCGCTAATGAACTAACTTTTACTATTTATCCAAATCACCCATATTTTAATAACATATCAAAACTAAGCTCAATAATTAAAGTTTATCGAGATAGCAATTTGATTTTCAAGGGGCGAGTGATTGATTCGGAGCTTGGGTTCCATAATGAGAAAAAGATAACTTGCGAGGGAGTCCTCGCTTTTTTGCTTGACAGCGTCATTCGCCCATTCGATTTTCCAAACGATGACCAATTTTCAAGCTTAGATTATGAGCATGACAATGTCATAGAATACTTTTTAAATTGGGTCTTGACTTGCCATAACTCGCAAGCTAAAGATTTTCAAAAAATACAGCTTGGGAACGTAACTGTTACCGACCCGAACAACTATCTCACCCGCTCCAGCATAGAGTATTTGAGCTCATGGGAAGTTATAACCTCAAGGCTTATTAAAAGTTACGGAGGGTATCTTGTAATTCGTGAAGAAAGCGGAGTAAATTACCTTGATTATCTTGAGGATTTTACGTCTGACGGAACAAAGAGCGGAAACAAACTTGTTTGTACGCAAAAAATAGAATTCGGAGCAAATCTTCTTGATTTAACGGAAGAAATCAGCGGAGCAGATATAAAAACGGGAATTATACCGCTTGGAGCAAGGCTTGAAGATTCAGACGGAAATCAAACAGACGAATATTTAACAATCGAAAGTCTGCCGGACGGGATTTTGTCGGAAGGCATTTTAAAAACCGGCGACCACATTTTAAACACTACACTTGCAAAAATCTACGGAACCATTTATGAAGTGGTTAAATGGGAAGATGTAAAAATCGCAGAAAATCTGCAGACTAAAGCTCTTTCCTATCTTGCCGACAGTATAAAATTCAAAAGTGAAATTTCCATAAAGGCAATGGATTTAAAGCTTACAAACGACCAAATTGGAGCTTTTAAAATTGGAGAATATATAAAGTGTTTGAGTAGTCCTCATGGCCTTGATGATTTATACCTTTTACAGAAAATATCAATAGATATGAAAAATCCGCAAGCTACAACGATTGAACTTAATAAGTCGTCTTTAACTTTTACGGATAAAGTTTTGGAAAATAAGAAAAACACGGATAACATCATAACCCGTGTTGACAGAGTTGAGCGTGGATATATAAACGGTGGCAGTATAACCGACATAGCCAACGAAACAATTGAAAACAGCTCAGCTTTTGAGCAAAACAGTCAAGCGATAATGTCGCAAGTTTCCGAACTGTACACCAAAATTACCGACTTTGAAACATACAAAAGCAATATCACAACTCAGTTTGTACAGACAAACGAAGATTTTACTTATCAGTTTAGTAATTTAACAGAGCTTATCAATAATTTAGATGCGGATTCAGCGGAGCAATTTAATAATATCATCAGATATATTCGGTTTGTTGACGGCGATATAATTCTTGGCGAGGTAAATAACAATTTAATGCTTAAAATAAGCAACGATAAAATCTCATTCCTTCAAAACGGCATAGAGGTTGCATATATGACCGACAACAAACTTTATATTACCGACGGAGAATTTCTAAATTCACTCCAGCTCGGTAATTTTGCTTTTTACCCACGAACAAGCGGAAATTTATCTTTTAAGAAAATAAAATAAAGGCGGTGCTAATTTGGGAACATCAAGCACATTTTCAACAAGTAACACGCACGTTAAATATAACATCACAGTAAACCAAAACTCGCAAAATGTTTCAAACAACTGTTCAAATGTTAGTGTTTATGTAAGGTTTTGGCGTGACAATAGCGGCTACACAACTTATGGCTCAGGAACTTGCTATTGTAAAATCAACGGTACAACCTACTCCGCAACAGTTTCTCCAAGCCAAAAAATAACAGATTCAGGAATAAACCTTTTTGGCAAAACTCTTGACATATACCACAATAATGACGGAACAAAAACGCTGACTTGCTCGGCTTGGATAAGCATGGATACACCTTTGTCATCAAACGAGCAATCGTATTCACAAACTTTATCGACAATCCCTCGAGCAAGTAAACCAACACTTAGTTCAAGTTCTGTTACTATGGGAAACTCGGTAACGATAAGCACAAACCGAGCGTCAAGCAGCTTTACACATTCGCTTTATTATCAAATCGGCTCAGGTGGTTGGAACACTATCGGGACAGGAATCGGAACAAGTAAAAGCTGGACAGTTCCGCTGAGCCTCGCCAACAGTACCCCGAATTCTACAAGTTTAAGCGTTAAACTTTGGCTTGAAACATATAACGGCAGCACATACATCGGCGCCAATAGCGTAAGTTTAACCGCAAATGTGCCGTCAAGCGTAGTGCCGACAATTAACTCGGTTAATTTATCTGAGGCAGTTTCAGGGATTTATGCTCAGTTCGGAGCCTACGTTCAAGGAAAATCGAAAATATCGGGTAGCATATCCGCGAGCGGCAGTTACTCAAGTACAATTAAATCATATTCCGTAAGTATTAACGGAGCTTCATATACATCAAGCAGTTTTACAACGGGATTCTTAACCACGAGCGGTAGCAATACTTGTTCTGTAACCGTTAAAGACAGTCGAGGACGCACGAAATCTCAAAGCGTAACTTTTAATGTTGTAGCCTACGCAAATCCCGCAATTAACTCTTTTGCAGTTTCAAGATGTGACCAAGACGGAACAGCAAATGATGAAGGTAACTGTGCAAAATGCGTGGTTTCAGCAGGGGTTTCAAGCGTTAATAATGGGAACACAAAATCTTTTCAAATCAAGTATAAGAAAATATCAGACACCGAATGGAGTGTTTTTGATTTAGATAACACAAATTACACGCTAAACACTGCACAAATAATTCAGGGTATTGACACGGAATCAGAGTACAATTTCAAAACCTCAGCTACTGATTTTTTTAGTTCTGCGGAGTATTCTCACAATTTATCCACAGCTTACACGCTTGTGGACTATAACCAAAGCGGAAAAGGTATGGCGATTGGGAAAGTATCAACGCAGAATGCTTTTGAAATTAATATGGACACCAAACTTACGGGAAATCTTACGATAAATGACAAAACTATCTTTGATTTAATTTACCCCGTAGGTTCAATTTATATGTCCGTAAATAGCACAAATCCCGGAAATTTATTTGGTGGTACTTGGGTAGCTTGGGGTCAAGGGCGAGTTCCGGTTGGAGTGAACACAAGCGGGACTTTTAACAGCGTAGAAAAAACCGGAGGCTCCGAAACGCATAAATTAACAGTTGCGCAAATGCCGAGTCATACGCATACACAAAATTCACATAGGCACAATTACGGAAGACCTGCTTTGTTTGGCGGAGAAAACGACGATGACGGAAGCATATTCACTCCACGTTATAGCGGCAGAACGTCCTCACAGTACAAAGGAAATTCAAATGGCTGGACGGAAATGTCATATACAACAGCAACAAACCAAAACACCGGAGGCGGCGAAGCGCATAACAATTTGCAGCCGTATATCACTTGTTATATGTGGAAACGAACAGCTTGATATTTGCTTAAAAAACAGCAACAAAAATAACTTTTAGAATTAATACTAGGAGGGAAAAATTATGGAATTTAGAGGAATAGATATTTCAAAATGGCAAGGCTTAATTAATTGGAATGAGGTAAAAAAAGACGGCACAGAGTTTGCAATTTTAAGAGAGGGTTGGGGTAAAAAGTCTCCCACTCAAATTGACAAAAGATTTAAAGAAAATTACGAAAGTGCGAAAGCTGTGGGGATTCCCATAGGTTCGTACCATTATTCTTATGCAGATTCAGTTGATGACGCAAAA
Organism: Clostridia bacterium; assembly: GCA_017406805.1. Lineage (GTDB taxonomy): Bacteria > Bacillota > Clostridia > Oscillospirales > Acutalibacteraceae > UMGS1491. Next base: position 4,478 of record JAFQXU010000013.1, read on the forward strand.
CGTGAAGCCGAATTTTGTCTTGAAAACATACAAGGAATGAGGTTTGAATATCCTGTTTGTTTTGACATTGAGGACAGAACAATGTTATCGCTCAGCAATCGTCAGCGGACGGATATTGTAAAGGCATTTTGTTCGGAAATCGAAAAAGCCGGATATTATGCTATGTTTTATTGTAATCTTAATTGGCTTAACAATTATCTTTATAAAGACGAGCTTTTACCAAAATATGATTTATGGCTTGCACAGTGGAACATAGATAAACCATCTTGTACATGCGGGATATGGCAATATTCGAGTACGGGGAAAATTGACGGTATAGATGGAAATGTTGATCTTGATGTTTCTTACAAAAACTATCCCGAAATTATGAAATCCAAAGGCTTAAATGGATTTAGTAAATCAAATAATTTAGAAAATAAAAACTTTTTTAACTATACAGTTAAAAAAGGTGATACCCTTTGGGCTATTGCTCAGAGATATCTTGGAAGTGGGTATAAATATAAAGAAATCAAGAGTTTAAATGCTCTAAACTCTGATATGATTTATCCCGGACAAACACTAAAAATACCAAAATAAAGGAGGTCCTTTTATGAATAAAGAAGTTTCAAAAATGCTGATGGTGTGCGTAGTTCTTGAGGGCATCATCACATATATAAATAGTTTTTTCGTTGTGGGCGAGCCACATTATCAAATGGTACTTAGCCTCATTTTTGGAATATTTATTGCAGTGGCGTATAAAATAGACCTTTTAAAACTTGCAAATATTGAAAGCGAAATACCCTACATAGGCTGCGTTTTAACAGGAATTCTTTTTTCACGAGGTAGCAACTATGTTCACGATATTTTGAAAACGCTTAATATAATTTAGAAGGTGTGGTAGGTATTGAACGAAATTCAAAAACATAAACTAGTAAGGTTAAAAAAACAAGGCAGAAGTTATAAAGAAATAGCTTCTGCCCTTTCTATTTCAGAAGGAACCATAAAATCGTTTTTCAGACGGCAAAAATTAAAATCGAAAGAAGTTTATACAGTATGTAAAAATTGTGGGGCCGAATTAGAAAAAAGATGTGGTAGTAAAAAATTTTGCTCAGATTTATGTAGGTACAAATGGTGGAGAAAAAATGCAGAAGGCAACAGAGAATACTTAAAAGTTAATATTTGCAAGAATTGCAGTAAAAAGTTTAAAAGTTACGATAACAAAGACAGAAAATACTGTAGCCATGAGTGCTACATCGAAAATAGATTTAAAAACCAGAAAGGGAAATTAGTCTATGACAAGCGAGCAATTTAAGTCAGAAAAAGAGTACCAAGTTAGAATGAGCATAATGAAAACAATGCTAAAATTAGGGCTGATAACAAAAAGTGAGTACGATAAAATTGATACCAAATTCTTAAAGAAATATGCTCCGATATTCGGCGGTTTATATCGGTGAAATAGCTTGATACTGGGCTTTGCAAGAGGTAATATGTAACTGCAAAAACAATTTAAAGGAGAGTCAAAATGCAAAGAGAAGTTTTAAAATTAAGTGGGCATAAAAACGTACCTCCTAAGAGAAAAAAAGTAGCTGCATATGTCAGAGTATCGAGTGGAAAAGATGCAATGATGCATTCGCTATCAGCTCAAATCAGTTATTACAGTAAGCTAATTCAGGATAATCCGAATTGGCAGTACGGCGGAGTTTACGCAGATGAAGCCCGGACGGGAACCAAAGATTCAAGACCTGAGTTTCAAAGACTTTTGGAAAACTGTAAGCAAGGAAAAATTGATATGGTAATCACGAAATCTATATCGAGATTTGCACGAAATACCCTCATAATTCTTGAAATCGTCAGAGAACTAAAGCAACTGGGAATAGATGTGTATTTTGAGAAAGAGAATATTCATAGTTTATCAGAGGATGGTGAGTTTATGCTTACCCTCCTCTCTTCTTTTGCACAGGAAGAAAGTTTATCGGTAAGTGAAAACTGCAAATGGCGAATCAGAGATAAGTTTAAACAAGGAATTTTTACTCACTTTTGTATGCATGGGTACAAATTTGAAAATAACCAAGTGAAAATTATCCCGGAAGAAGCAAAAATAATAAAAATGATTTTTGAAGACTACTTGAGCGGCATGGGAATAAATGCAATTACCCGAAAACTCAGAGAGAATAATATATCCACTAAAGACAGCTGTATATGGCAGGAAAATACCGTCAAGAGAATTCTCAGAAATGAAAAATATGCAGGAAATTTGCTATTGCAGAAAACCTTTGTTACTGACCATATCAATAAGAAAAAACGCAAAAACAAAGGAGAATTGCCGATGTACTATGTGAAAGAAAATCATAAGCCAATCATTGACGTAGATACTTTTCAAAAAGTTCAAGCCGAGATTGAGCATAGAACCAAGATGTATGGACACAGAGAAAATTTGAATTCATATATCTTTACTTCTAAGATACAATGCGGATTATGCGGCAAGAATTATAAAAGAAAAATTGCTAAAAGCGGAACTAAATACGAAAAGCCCGTGTGGATGTGCTCTACACTTAATAATTACGGAAAAAAGTATTGTCCCTCGAGCAGAATTCCCGAAGAAATACTCGAAAAACTAAGTGCTGAAGTTTTAAAAATAACTAAATTTGATAAGCAAATATTCAAAAACAAAGTAATTAAAATCGTTGTTCCGAGCAAGGGTAAACTTAAGTTTATTCTTAATGATGGTAATGAAGTCTTGAAAACGTGGGAATACCCTTCAAGGAGAGATTCTTGGACTGAAGAAATGAGAGACAAGGCTAGAAACAGCGAATTAAATCGCCGAAAGGATGAAGAAAAATGTGTGCGGCACGAGCAGTAACTGTAATTCCGGCAACGCTTAATTTATTTACAAACACCTCAATACGGGCACCAATCAGGCGAAGAACAGCGGGATATGCAAGAGTATCCACAGATAACGAAGAACAACTTTCAAGCTACGAAGCACAAGTCGATTATTACACGAGGTATATAAAATCCAAGAGTGAATGGGAGTTCGTTGGAGTTTATACTGACGAAGGTATAAGTGCTACCAATATCAAAAAACGTGATGGCTTTAACAGAATGATAAAAGACGCACTTGATGGAAAGATAGACCTCATTATTACAAAGTCAGTTTCAAGGTTTGCGAGAAACACAGTAGATACACTTACCACAGTCCGTAAGCTAAAAGAAAAAGGTGTGGAAGTTTACTTTGAGAAAGAAAATATCTATACGCTTGATTCTAAAGGCGAATTATTAATTACAATCATGAGTTCGCTCGCTCAAGAGGAATCAAGATCGATAAGTGAAAACGTAACATGGGGTCAGAGAAAAAGATTTGCTGATGGCAAGGTTAGTCTTCCGTATAAACATTTCTTAGGCTATGAAAAAGGAGAAGATGGTGTGCCAAAGATTATAGAAAGCGAAGCTAAAATAGTAAGACTGATATATCGACTGTTTCTCGAGGGGAAAACTATATCTGCCATTTCAAAGCATTTAACAAACGAAAACATACCCACTCCATCGGGAAAGAAGAAATGGACTACAAGTACAATCAGAAGTATTTTAACTAACGAGAAATACAAAGGCGATGCCTTACTTCAATAATGTTATACGATTGATTTTCTTACAAAAAAGAGAAAGAAAAATGAAGGCGAAGTTCCGCAGTACTATGTAAATAATAGTCATGAGGCTATCATTTCTCCCGAAGTTTTTGATTTAGCTCAAAATGAGCTTAAAAGCAGAGCAAAAGGAAATTTTAATCATAGTTCGGCAAGCCCATTTTCAAGTAAAATTATATGCGGAGAATGTGGCGGTTTTTACGGTTCAAAGGTATGGCATTCGAACGATAAATACAGAAGAGTTATTTGGCAATGCAATAACAAATTTAAGAACAAAAAGAAATGCAAAATTCCTCATTTGACAGAGGAGCAAATAAAAAATGAATTTGTAAAAGCATTTAATAACTTAATCAGCAATAAAGATGAAGTTATAAAAGATTGCGAAAACACAGTTTTAACCCTTATAAATACTGAAGATATAGACAGCAAAATATCAAAACTTCAGGAAGAAAGCGAAATTATAGTGGAGTTAATGAAGAACCTAATATATGAGAATTCCAGAAAAGTTATGAACCAAGATGAATACAATAAAAAATATGATTCTTACACTGAGAAATACGAAAAAATCAAAAGCGAATTATCGAAATTAGAAGACAAAAAACAAGATTTAAAAGTTCGCAGAGATAGAATCAAGATATTCATTGAAAATTTGAAAAGTAATGACAAACTAATAGACAAATTTGACGAGAGGCTTTGGTACGCATTAGTTCAAAAAGTGGTAGTAAACACAAATAAAGAAATAGAGGTCAAGTTCAAAAACTAAAATTAAATATGATATTTGTAAACATAGAACGGATTATACTGCAGAAAAAACTGTGGCATAATCCGTTTTTTGCTTTTTTATGGGAATATATACTTGATTTACCGAAAAGTTAGAGTTTACATGGGTTAAGAGGGTTTTGATACTCAAAAAAACAATCCAAAAGGAGACTTTAAATGAATATTTTTCAAAATCGTGACAGATTTTTTGGTAAACCAAATTTTATAAGCATTCGTGGAAACATGGATGAATTTTGGAAATTGGGGAGCGAGATAAAATCAAAGCTTGGTGATAAGGGATATTATTTAGATAAATATCTAAATGTGATATTTGAAACGCTTGCAGACTTAGATTTAGCCACTGCCTCTTCGGTAGCTGATGACATTTGCTGGGGTATTCTTGCAGACTGCTATATCGTTTGCGGAGATGATGAGGATTTAATAAAGAAAAAAGAAAAAAGTATATTTTTTGAAATCGTGAAAAACTATATCGACAGCCACCCGGTAAATTTTAAAGAAGAACATACAAAGGTAGAATTTTATGCAGGAAAAATAATAATTGAAAATCTCAAAAAGATACATAAAGAGTTTAAAAAACAATATAAAAACAAGGTGCTAATGGAAATAGACTATCCCGTAGCAAACAGTTATTTCCAAAAAATATCTTCTATCGTAGGAGAAGAAAAAATGGAAGATTTTAATAATGTTATGGCAGAAGCGTTTGTTTTTGAGGGGGTTGGATTATTGGCTGCACAGCACTGTGTGGTACGTGCGGTAGGAATGCTACTTTATCGTGATCCTGAAAGTTCTAAACAAATTTATCAACTGATGATGGGAGAAAAATAAGATATGGAAAGTTTAAAAAATGAATTTGAAAACTTTTTACAGGAGATGGTGGAAAATAACCTAAATACGCTGAAAACGCAAAATGTGGAATATGCAAATTGCAAAGATGATGAAAAGAATATCACTAAAACTATGGATGAACTTATTGATAAGTTGTCCGATGAAGATAAGAAATTTCTAAACAGGCACGAAATGAATATGTTTACAATCGCTGCAGCAGAACAAAGTTTTTTATACAAACGAGGATGGCACGACTGCATCAAACTTTTAAAAATGACTAAGATATTATAAATCATAAAGATAAAATCTGCTTCGTAGTAGATTTTATTTTTTAAGTCCACTTCACAAAGTGGAAATTTCCAGTATAGTGGAATAAAAGTGGAAAAGAGGAATTTAATCACAGGGGTTTATAATCATCCGAAAATATAATATAATTTAAGTAATAAAAACTAAATGTAAGGAATGATAAATATTAAACTGGAAGTTATCAATTTTTTGGATTTTGTGTAAACCAGCAAATTAATAGTTTTGTTATTAACGAAGATTACTTCATAGTTTTCACATATCTTGAAAATTTACTGCATCTGCTTTATTATTTAATTAAGCACAAAAGGGTGCAAATAAATTTTAAAAAAAGGGGGTAGTTTATATGGCAACAATAACAATTTCAAATCTAACTTTTGCTTATGAAGATAGTTATGAAAATGTTTTTGAAAATGTATCTTTTTCTATTGATACGAATTGGAAATTAGGATTTATCGGTCGTAATGGTAGAGGGAAAACAACTTTTTTAAAGCTTTTGCTTGGGAAACTCGAATATAGTGGAACAATATCATCTCCCGTTAATTTTGATTATTTCCCTTTTGAAATACAAGATAAGTCAAAAAATTCATGTGAAATAGCAGAGATGGTTTATCCCAATTATGAGTTTTGGAAACTTTGTAAAGAAATTTCGTTATTGCAAATAGATGAAGAAATTTTGTTTCGTCCGTTCGAAACGCTTTCTAATGGGGAACAAACTAAAATTTTATTAGCAATTTTGTTTTTAAAAGAGGATAATTTTTTACTGATTGATGAACCGACCAATCATTTAGATATGGAATCCAGAGAGGCTGTTTCAAAATATTTAAACAGAAAAAATGGTTTTATTTTAGTTTCGCACGACAGAGCGTTTTTAGATTCTTGTATTGATCATGTTTTATCTATAAATCGCAACAATATTGAAATTCAAAAAGGAAATTACTCATCTTGGCAGAAAAACAAAGAAAACAATGATAATATGGAACGCTCTCAAAATGAAAAGTTGATAAAAGAAATTGAAAGATTAGACGCGTCTGCAAAACGTATGGCAAATTGGTCTAATAAAACAGAAGCATCAAAACATCGTGTTTCCGGGCAAAAAGATAATAAAGTTGATAAAGGCTTTGTTGGTCACAAATCGGCAAAAATGATGAAACGCTCTCTTTCCTCGCAAAATCGTAAGGAAAAGTCAATAGAAGAAAAAAGTAAACTTTTAAAAAATATTGAAACTGCGGATAATTTGAAAATTAGCCCAATAATGCATTGCCAAAATAAACTCGTCGATGTATTAAGTTTATCTGTTGTTTATGACGGTAAGCCTATTTTTAAGCCAATTAGTTTTTCGGTAGAAAATGGTGATAGAGTGTGGCTTTGTGGGAAAAATGGTTGTGGCAAAAGTAGTTTAATAAAATTAATATTGGGAGAAAATATTAATTTTTCAGGGGATTTAAACATAGTCAGTAATTTAAAAATATCTTATGTTTCACAAGATACGTCAAATTTAAGTGGTAATCTTACTGATTTTTCCAAAAAGTTCAATATTGATGAAAGTCTGTTTAAAGCCATCCTTAGAAAGTTGGATTTTTCAAGAGAGCAATTTGATAAGAATATTGAAGATTTTAGTGGTGGGCAAAAGAAAAAAGTTTTAATTGCCAGAAGTCTGTGTGAGCAAGCACACATTTACATTTGGGATGAACCATTAAATTTTATTGACGTTTTATCTAGAATTCAAATTGAAGATTTGATTTTAAAATATGAGCCAACAATGATTTTTGTTGAACACGATCAAACATTTTCTAAAAAAATTGCAACTAAGATTATAAATTTAAAAAAGTAGGAGATTTGTATGAATCAAAGAAATTCAAAAATTGCAGTAATAATGCCAGTATACAATGCGGAAAAATTTTTATCTTCCGCACTCGAAAGCCTAATAAATCAAAGCTTTAAAGACATTTGTATTGTCTGTGTAGATGATGCTTCACCTGATAATTGTAGAAAGATATTAGATGATTATGCAAAAAAAGATAATCGCATCGTAGTTTTACATCATGATGTAAATCAAGGTTCGTCTGCTGCCAGAAATACAGGAATCGATTATGTGGTAAATAATCTTTCAAGTGTAGAATATGTAGCCTTTATGGATTCTGATGATATCATTGAAACAAACGCATATGAAAGGGCTTATGATGAAGCAAAAAAATATGATGTTGATATATTGAATTTTAATTTTTTGCCAAGTACTGCATGGGAATATAAAACCATACCATCAGGAGAACCACTTAATTATGAAAACAATTGTATAGAGGCACTTTTTAGCCACGCTGAATTTTATACCTACATTGTGTGTTGGAGCAAACTTTATAAAAAAGATTTGCTGAAAAATATTCGTTTTTCAAAGTTTAATTTTTTCGAGGACGGTTGTTTTGCCTATAAGGTTTTACCCAGAGCAAAGAAAATGCGTGTTATTCCTGATGTCTTTTATAAATATAATATTGAAAATCCAAGTTCCATGTGTACAAAAACATCAAACAAAGATAGATTGCGTTCGATTTTTGAAATAATAAAAGAAACATGTAATGACTGGAGAAAATTAGGCATTTTCGAAAAATACAAACATAATTATATATCTCATATCCTTACATACACCGGTTTAGTTTGTCCTGATGTTATTGAGGGTAATTATACTAAGGAACTAAATGATAGTTTTGGACTGAATATTTTGGATGAGAACGTTTTAAATAATGTATCGCAAGAAACCAAAGATCAAATATTTAAAATGACAGGCAAGGTGAAGTAGTCATGTATGACTTATCTAAACTATCGCTTCTATCATTTGAGGTTGGGGATAAATGTAATTTACAGCGTCTTCACGATAAGTGCCCTATAAATCATAGAACATATACTCACACCGAGCATTGTTTAAATACCGAGATTATTCTTGACTCCATTCAAATGGCTAAGCAGTTAAATTTTAATGGATATATTGCGTTTCATTATTATAATGAACCATTATTATATCTTGATAAAATTTTGGATGTTATTAATCGTGCTCCAAATAATAAGTATTTACTTTGGACAAATGGTCTTTTGTTAGACCGTATCCCGGAGAATAATGAATTTTTACGTTTGTTTGAGTATATTTGTATTACTTGTTACGATCCAAAAAATATGCCTTTCTTCTTGAAGATAAAAGATATGTATAAGAAAGTTGAAATATTTGATTGGGAATTAGATGATAGATTGCAAGCATATAGCAGGCCACACTGTAACAAAATTAGTTGTAAGCGTATATTGTTTGAAATACCAATTGATTATCACGGAAATGTGCATTTGTGTTGCGTAGACTGGAATAATCAATTTGAAATAGGAAATATTTTTGAAAAATCATTATTTGATATTGTAAGAGGTGTTGTTTATCAATCAATTACAGAAATGGGGCATAAAAAATTTATAGATGGAAATTGCCCTGATGTATGTAAACGTTGCAATGCAGTGTGGGACAAATATCAAGCGATTTCTCCAATAGTATAATTTTGGAATAAAATAATAACTATCACTTATGAATAAGAAATACTTAAAAACAAACTGCGTGAGATTGCAGAATCTGCCGATTCTACAGAAACCGACAAATAAAGCAATACTTTGAAGGTCAATATGATTTTTCGTAGGGGGTTGCATACTTTCGCACGGTGATATAAAATTTATTTATACTTTCACACGCTTTAAAAAATAGAATGACCCGTGCGTTTGTATTAAAACTTGAGTGATTAGACATTTAAACCGCCGATTGGCGGTTTTTTGTTTTATAAAGATAGTTTACTGCGCATAATTAAATGTGATATAATTACAATACATAGCAAAGATAAAAACGCAACGCACGAATAACACGTGTTAGAGCCGGTAGGTAGCCCGGCCGTCTTATTGTAACGATAAGGTAAGTAACCTTCCCCTCTCGGGTTGTCCGTTCTTTGATTATAAAAAATTTTAAAGGGGTGTAGATTTATGAGTATAAAACAAGACTGGTTAGAAAGACAAATAGAAGCAATAGGGCAAGGTTTTGCAGCTCTTTTGTTTGGAAAGAATAGAGTTAAAAAGGTGTTTGAAAGGTTCAAAGAAGAACACCAAGAAGTAAAAAATCAAAAAATGGACGAGATGCTTTTGGATGTTCTTATAAATCAACACTTAAACGAAGGCGAATTCTTAAAAGCAGAAGAAACTTTATTTTCTTTTATAGAAAAAGAGCAAACACCTCATATGCTTATGACGGCATTATCATTTTATAATCAGCTATCCGATTTAGATGATAATAAACTGAAATCAAGTGGTTTTTCGAAAGAAAAGATAACTCAAAGAATAGAAAAGTTAAAGCAAATTTACAATGTTCAAAACGAATATTGAAAGAGGTAATCGATATGGATATAAAATATAATGAAGGGAAACTAGACGAAAACATTTGTAAATTAATAAATAAAGGCTTCACAGAATATGACAAAGCATTTGATTTAAGCCCAAATTATAAGGAATTTAGTTTTGTAGCAAAAGAAAATGGGAAAATAGCCGGAATATTAACAGGTAAATGTTTACATGACGAAATTAAAGTTTCCGACCTTATCGTTACTGAAAAATTTCGAAAAAATGGAATTGGTTCTAAACTATTAAAAAGTGTAGAAGAATACTTTAGTGATAAAAATTATACTTCAATTAGCTTGACCACATACGATTTTCAAGCACCTAAGTTTTACGAAAAATGTGGATTTGAACTTGAGTTTGTAAGGAAAAATAAAAAGAATCCGAAACTTACAAAATACTTTCTTGTGAAATATCTGTAAGTCTGATTTTAAGTATGAAATTTCTTAATAAGATAAAGTCAAGGAGTAACAAAGATTTTGGCGTTGAAATCACAAGTAGAAATAAAATATTAACCCTATCTACTTGTGCAAATAACAGCCAACAGAGGGTGGTATTGCACGCAAAGAAAATATAATTTTGCTCGTTTATTAGTATGTTTTTGTATTAATATATAGGTGATTACACATTTAAACTGCCTATTGCATCGGCGGTTTTTTGTTTTATAAAGATAGTTTACCATACATAATTAAATGTGATATAATTACAATACATAACAAAGATAAAAACGCAACGCACGAATAACACGTGTTAGAGCCGGTAGGTAGCCCGGCCGTCTTATCGTAACGATAAGGTAAGTAACCTTCCCCTCTCGGGTTGTCCGTTCTTTGATTATAAAAAATTTAGGGAGGGATTGTTTTGAAAAAAACAATTGAAAACTTAACCGTATTTTTTGAAGATCCATTTTGGGTAGGCGTGTTCGAAAGAGTGCATAATAGCAAATTGTCTGTTTGTAAAGTTACATTTGGAGCAGAACCGAAGGATTATGAAATTTGGGAGTTTATTCTTAAACATTATAATAATTTAAATTTTAGTGATGCTGTTAAAACTAAAATAAAGAAAACTGCGGATAGTCCAAAACGCAGGCAACGCAATGCCAAAAAGCAGATAAGTACAAGTGGGGTTGGAACGAAATCCCAGCAAGCGTTAAAATTGCAGCACGAAAAAATTAAATCTGACCACAAACGGCTTGCCAAAAAACGAAAAAAAGCTGACAAGCAGCGAGTTTTTGACTTAAAACAGCAAAAACGAAAAGAAAAGCATAAAGGTCACTGAAGTTACAGCGTATTAAAGCAATTTTTTGATTTTTTAAAATAAGTTGAGGTACTCAAGCAATGAATAAAAACAATTCAGATGAAAAAGAAGTTTATCAAAAACTAATTAGATTTGGAAAATCTAAGGCTACCCCAGACATTTTAATTCCAAAAGTTGTAAAATATATAAATTATCCCTCAAAAAAAATTAAAGCAAAAGTTTTATGGATGTTAGGCGAGTTAGGATTAAAAAATCCCGAAAAAATCGAACCTTACATAATCAAAATAGCACATGAACTTAAAAACGAAGATGCAAAAATACGTCAGCGTGCGGTAGGAGCACTGGGAAGAATCGGGCGAGGAAATTTTGGCCTTATAAAACCATACATTTCTACGATTTTAAGCAAAACAAAAGATCCAATCCCCGATGTAAGAATGAACTGCATCTGGGCATGTGAAAACATTGCAACAACCTATCCTGACATATTTAGCACTTCAATGGAGATTTTTGCCAGACTTTTAGACGACCCAGGAATACGCGTAAGAAGAGAATCGCCTGAAATATTTCGCGTTATAGGTAAAAAATTCCCGGATTTTGTTGCACCTTACATTCCAAAATTAAAAACAGTATCTGAAACCGACCCAGACAATGTGGTAAGAATACATGCGGCAGGTGCCATAAAAGCAAGCACAACTTAAATTAATTAAAAATATTCATTATAAAATAAATTGGAGGTAAAAATTATGATTTATATTTTCTTGGCAGACGGTTTTGAAGAAGTAGAAGCAATTACTCCCAGAGATATTCTAAAAAGAGCAAACATCAACGTTCAAACAGTTGGATTAAATAAAAATAGCGAAGTATCCAGCACAAGTGGGCTAAAGATTACCCCGGACGTGCAAATAGAAAATATTAATTTTAATAATATAGAAGGCATTATTTTACCAGGAGGAATGCCAGGGACGAAAAACTTAGAGCAAAACGAAAAAGTTTTAGAAATTATAAAATACTGCAACAAAAATAAACTGCTAATCGGAGCAATATGCGCTGCGCCAAGCATACTTGGAAAAATGGGCATCTTAAAAAACAAAACAGCTTGCTGCTATCCGGGGTTTGAAAAATATTTAATCGGTGCTAAAATTTCGGAAAATAGCGTTAGCACAGACAAAAACATAATAACTTCCAAAGGCCCGGGAACAGCCCTTGAATTTGGATTTGCCATACTGGAATATTTAAAAGGAAAAGAAACTGCCGAAAGTATAAAAAACAACATGATTTACCGCTAAAAAACAAAAATTCTTGCCAAATTAACCTCGGCAAGAATTTTTTTACTTTATTTATCTACTCCATAACCGCTAAAACATAATCTCCAAACGCGTGATTTGCTTCAAATATAATTATTGTTTTGCCATTTTCATAGTAGAATCTATAATCTTTTAATTCTTTTTCTAGTTTAGAAATATCATTTTTTTCTAAATTCTTAAGAAAAAACTCTTTTATTTCTTTAATGTTATTTTTATTTATTTCTTCTCCGGAATTATTTCTCAATGAATAATTTTTATCGTATAAAATATTTTCTACATACTTAGAAAAATTAGGGTCATCTTTTAATTCCATTTTTTTGTTTTTTGCAATATCTATATTGTATGTAACACAGTCAGACAAAGAGTGTGCACTACCTTTAAAATAAAAATTTATAGGGAAAAGCAACGATATAGTATCATTATTATTTGTTTTTACTTTATAGCTCACACTATAACTTTCTAGTTCTGAATTATTTGATACATCACTTGAAACAAAATCATCTTTTATAATTTTATTCCATTTACTTGTAAAATCATCATCTGAGCCCTCTTTTGTTTTAAATTGAGGGTACTCTATAACAATATTTCCTTCCTTATAAGTTTCGGAAATAATGTTATACTTATGGGTTTCTAAATCATTATTTTTAACATCATCACTTTTGTTATTATCATTTTCTTCGACTACTATATTATCATTTGATGTGGATTCTTGAATTTCACTGTTTTTATTATTCATACATCCCACAGTTAAACACATTCCTAAAGCGAATAATCCAATTTTTAAAATAGATTTTTTATGCATAAAATTTTTCTCCTAAACAATAAAATAAGTTTATTAATTGCCTTCATATTATTACATGTATTTTAACATATGTCAATTAATTCATTTTAATTATCCAACGACCTGTCTGATAGCCAAATCATAAAAAAGACCTTTTTTCTTCATAAGCTCATCGTAATTACCCTCTTCAACTATTTTGCCTTTGTCCATAACAAGTATTCTGTCGCAATTTTTTATTGTGGAAAGCCTATGAGCTATTACCAATCTTGTGCTTTTTAAACCAGATATACTGTTTGCAACATGGCTTTGAGTTATATTATCAAGCGCAGATGTGGCTTCGTCAAAAAATAAAATCGAGGGCTTGGATATAATAGCACGTGCAATCATAAGCCTTTGCCTTTGACCTCCGGAAAGTCCTCCCGCACCCTCTGAAATAAGAGTATGCATACCCATCGGCATTGCCCGTATATCTTCGGCTATACCTGCCATTTCGGCGGCTTCCCATGCATCTTCCAGTGTTTTCCATGGCGATGTAACAATTATATTGGAAAATATATCCCCGGGGAAAAGCGAACCGTTCTGTAAAACAACACCTATTTTTTGCCTAACGCTCCGTAAGTCTAGGGTTTTTAAATCCCTTCCACCGTAATATACAGCACCTTCTTCGGGATCTTCAAATCCTAAAAGAACCCTCATGAGAGTTGACTTTCCGCATCCTGTTGTGCCTACTACCGCCACGTATTCGCCTCTTTTTATTTTTATGTTTATGTCGTCAAGAATTTTTGGCCCGTCTTTTGTGTATCTAAATGTTATATGGTTTACATCTATTCTTCCGGAAAGAGAAGTTGGGATTTTTCTGCCCAAACTTGATTCGGGTTCTTGGTTTAAAATAGGTTTTACCATATCTAAAATAGGCCCCAAAGTCGCAAATTGAAGAAGAACGCCACTTAAAGACTGTATTGCGGAACTAACGGAGCCATAAGCAGCATTAAATGAAAAATAATCGGCTGAATTTACGCCACTTTTTACCGCAAAATAGTAAAGCGCAATTGTTCCCAGCGAAGAAATCACAAGACCGACAATAGAGTCTATTCTCAGCAGCATTGGCGGAGAATAAGTAAGTTTTGAAACATCGGCATACGACTGCGCCCATTTTGCAAACGCTCTTTTTTCTGCACCGGCAACTTTTATCTTTTGCATTCCCCCAAAAAGCGCATAAGTAAGCGACTGAAGTTTTGGAGAAAACTTTAATTTTTTTCTGTTTATATGCTGGCGATAAAAAGTAATTACAATATAATATCCAATCATGGCAAAAATCGATATCATTCCCGGCAAAACCAAGCCCGGGGCAAAACGATACATTTGAAAAATAAATCCCATTGACAAAATTGCGGGAATACTCGTGGTGAGCACCGCATCAACAAGCATATTACACAGCGACACTATATATCCCATACGGCTGGCCAGTTCACCGGAAGTGTACTCTTTAAAAAATCTGGTTGGCAAACTGAAAAGCCTCATCATAATGGCACTGTCCACGGCCAAACCAAGTCTGCTGCGGAAACGATTTGTTATTATCATTCTGGTTATGTCGATTAAAATCTGGCCAAAAGTTAAACCTGTATAAAATGAAATTATCGGAAATATAAAAGACATCGAACCGGAAGGAATCAAAACATTATATATTATATTTGTAATTTCAGGAATTAAAAAGGAAAGCGCCTGCGCTATTACCATTATTCCAAAAATAAAAACCAGGTCCGACTTAGAAACATTTTTTGCCACAAACTTAGCTAAATCCCATATTTTAAGGGATTTAAGCGGAAAAGGATTATAAAAACAAAACGCATCAATATTTAAATTTTGGGCTGTTTTTTTATTAATTTTTATAACTTTTCCGTCTTCGTCCTTGTAGTAATACCCTGACCATTTTTGCGGCATTATTGCAATAACGTCGCCGTTTTTTGTACTGCCCAAAAAACACCCTGTGGAATCTTTCCACCAGCTGCCCCTTAGTTCCACACGTCTGCGCATCACTCCCGACGGTCTTAGCATATACTCAAGCTGCGAATCTAAATTTGTAATGTTATCCGGAACTTCCGGAACTTCTTTGCCAAAATGCCTTAAAATATCACTCACCGCACCGCGAGTTTGATGCCCGGAGCGGGGAGTTTCTATTCCAATTATTGAAAGAAGGTCAGAAAAAGCATCTTCAAACATTTCTTTGTCGCTCAAACGACGTTTATTAATTTGATTTTCAAAAAAATCCACTTTAACTCTACCCCCTTTTTCTATTCCGTAATAACAAGTTCTTTATATTTTCCGTCAAGTTCCATTAATTCTTTATGGGTGCCTCTTTCTATAACGTCTCCTTTTTCAAGGACTATTATTTCATCGCAATCTCTTATGGTGGAAAGTCTGTGAGCTATAACTATGCACGTGCAGCCTATTTTGCGTATGTTTTCCATAACTTTTTTTTCTGTTTTTGCATCAAGAGCAGAAGTTGCTTCATCTAAAACTATAATCGTTGGCTCCTGAGCAAGAGCTCTGGCTATTTCTATTCTCTGGCATTGACCTCCGGAAAAATCTTTTCCGCCTTCGCTCAAAACATGGTTGTAGCCTTCCGGCCTTTTTATTATTGCGTCATGAATATCGGAATCTTTTGCCGCTAGCATAACCGCAAAATCTTCTATCGATTCGTCCCACATACGTATGTTGTTTTTTATTGTGTCGTGGAACATAACTTTATCTTGATCTACCATCGCAATGGAGCTATGAAATTTATATTCGTCAATCTTATCTTTTGGAATTCCGTCAAATTTTATCTCGCCGCTCCAAGGTTTATAAAGACCGGTAATAAGCTTTGCAACAGTGGATTTTCCGCTTCCGCTTCCGCCTACTATTGCCACCCATTTTCCGGGTTCCACAGTCATATCAAAATCATTTAAAAGCGGTTTGGTAAGTTTGCCATATCCAAAAGTAATATTGCTCAGTTCCACTTTTCCATTTAGTTTTCTTTCGTCGCCGCTTGATAATTTATAAGTCCCTTTAACGTCTGTTTTATAGTCCAAAACGTCTTCCACGCGTTCCATTTCGCACCGCATACCAACAAAATCTTGGTAAACTCCGATAAGGTCGTTTATTGGGCTTAAAAGACTACTTAAATAGCTTTGAAACGCCGTTAGCATACCAAGTGTAAACTCGCCTTTCATTATAAGATATATACCGGAAAACAAGAGAATCAGCGATGCTATTTTGTCCACAGCGCCCGGGATTTGTCCCAGATACTGATTAAACCTTGCCAGAGCAATGGCTGCGTTGTTTTGTTTGGCGTAATATCCCGCCCAGCGCTCAAAATATCCGCTTTCTGCCCCGGTTGATTTAATTGTTTCAATCATTTCGAAGCCTGAATAAGTTACACTATTAAGCTTTCCTTGAGTAGGCACCAACACACGCTGCAAATCAAGAATTTTTTTGGAAGTGTACCTTACTATAAACATGTTTATAAAAGTTGCGCTAAGTCCGATTAAAGTAAGCGCCAAGCTCCATCTTATCATTATAAAAAGATAAAAAAACATGGAAATCACGCCCGGAATAAGCGGCGCAATTTTTTCTATTAAAGCAATGGCTATATTTGCCGTTGACTCTTGGCGAGAAACAACGTCGCCAACGTATCTTTGAGAAAAAAAGTCCATCGGTAACCGCAAAACGTGCCACATAAACCTTGCACTTGCCGTAACCACAAATTTACCCTGGATTTTCAGCCAATAAAATGACTTTACAATTCCGATTAATATTTGAAACACAAGCACCGCAACCATAATTAACAAAAACGGAGAAAGCCACTCGGGATTTTTACCATTTAAAAGATTATCTACAAATATTTTGCTAAACATCGGTGATGCCATGCCCATTATTAAACCGGCTATACTGATAAGAACCGCCAATATAAACGGAAAAGTAGCGCCCTCCAAACAACGTTTTGCAAAACTCATTATGCTTTTTTGTTTTCCAGATGGTTTAAATTCTTTTGACGGAGTCATTGTAAGGGCGATACCCGTAAAAGCTTGGTCAAATTCTTGCATCGTTACCACAACTCTGCCTTGTGCAGGGTCGTTTAAGTAAACTTTTCCCCTTTTTTCGTCTATTCCGCAAAGAACAACAAAATGATTAAAGTTCCAGTGAATAATCACAGGTAAAGTTAAAGTTTGCAGCGCCGCCGGTTCTAATTTATAACCCGCAGTTTCAAATCCATATGATCTTGCTGCACCAAGCATGTTTTTTGCCACGCTTCCGTCACGCGAAACACCGCAGTCCGACCTAACTTTGGTTAAAGGTATCCATTTTTTATAGTACGCTGCTATCATACAAACGCAAGCCGCACCGCATTCCAGGGCTTCCATTTGCATAATAACAGGCACTTTGACCTTTTTACCCACAAATATCAACCTCCTTTTTGTTTTTATTTATTAAATATTAATTCATATGGTTTTGTTTCTCCTATTATTGCGGAAACATTGCAAATGCTTCCTTCACTTATTTCAATTTCTTCGCCTTTTTCGCTTGACCAATCTTTTATTTCCATTTCAACTTCCACGTAGTTGGTTTCTTTCAAAGAATATATAAGCGGCGCAACAATTTGCGGATTTTTAAATTTTTCTTGCAAATATTCCGTGGTTACAATATCTGTTCCAACAGAATTTACAACCCCGTTTTTATATCCATATTCTTCGCGCGAAGCATAATCGGGAGAAATTTGAACTTTCATTCCTTTGGATAATCTTTTGCTGTCGGCAATGGAAACATAGCTGTAAAGCTTTTGCTCTTTACCTGCTTCGCCAACAACCACGCCTTGCAAATCTACAGTTTTTGGTATTCCACCGGAAAAAACCCAAACAAGACCTGCAGCCAAAAGAGTGAAAATTCCCAAAAGTATAACAACCAAACTTGGATTGGTGATTTTAATATATTCATTTAGCTGCTCCGGAGAAGAAACCCTTTCTAAACTGCTTTTGCGAAACAAACTTTTTTCACTTTTAGCCATAAAATTCACCTTTCATTTTTAACAAAATTAAGTATATTAACCAGATTATAGAATAAATAAATTATATTAAAAAATTAAAAAAAGTCAATATCAAAAATATATAATTTAGATAATTAATTATTCAATAATTTTATAATAATGTTGCAGCTGTGATAAAATTAAAATTATACTAATTTGTTATTGACAAATAACCCGCTAAATGTTATAATACTATTAAATTAATAAAAAGGAGAGAAAATAAAAAATGAAAAACATTAAAAAACACATCATTAAAAGTTTTGCTGTACTTTTTTCGGCAATAACTCTTTTAACTACCGCTAATTCACTAACGTCATTTGCATTTTTTCTTGGAGATTATTCTGAAAAGTTAGCCAGTGCTATCGAGCAAGGCGATAAAACAGAAGTTGAAAATTTAATTAACGAAATTAAAAAAGAAAATCCTGAAGATGTTAAGAAACTTGTTAACATTGTTACTAAATATAAGGGTGTACATCTCGTTACACTGCTTTCCCTTGCTGCCAAAAAAAATCAAACAGAAATCGCTCGAATTTTATTAGAAAATGGTGCCAATGTTAATAATCTTACATACAAATATTGCACACCACCGATTATGTATGCCGTAATAAACAAGAACGACACCTTATTTAACATGCTATTAGAAAATGGTGCTGACATAACTATTCCTGATAGAGATAATCATAATCTTTTTATGGTTGCTACCAATTATTCTAATTACACAGCAATTAACCTTATACTTGAAAAAGCTAAAGAAATATATAAAGATGAACCTCTCGAATTAAAAAAATTTATTAATTCTAGAGACGATAACAATGGTAAATCGACCTCCCTTATGCTTGCTGCCGCAAGTGGTAGCCTCTCAGCTGTTAACGCTGTACTAGAAAATGGCGCTAATATTGAAGCTAAAAATGAACATAATCAAAATGCCCTTATGTTTGCTGTCAGTAAACTTAAAGGTGAAATATCAGTAATAATTATTAACATTTTACTTGAAAATCTTAAAAACAAATACCCCCAAAACCCTGAAAAAATTATAAATTATATTCTTGATAAGGATATACACAGCAGAAATGCCATTAACTATGCTGAACGCCGTAACAATCCTGAAGCCGTAACTATATTGCTTAATGTTTTAAAGAAATTAGGCCTTGACTACTGTCCCGCTACCGATACCTATAATTATATTATAGGTATAGACCCTTCAGAAATGAATTGCCCTACTTTTAATTTTGATCACCCACCTTATCAAAAATAAAACTAATTTTGCAAAAAAATAAAGCCCCTTTTAATCAGGGGGCTTTATTTTTTACACGTTTTATAACTTTAAGCCTTGAAAATTCCTCGCGCTCTTTTTCTTCCAACGCATCGCTTATAGATTTTATCATGTTTTCAAAACGAGGTATCATTATATTTTTTAGTGCATTAGCACGCTTTTGAGTTTTTTTTATATCTCTTGCCAAAAGATAAACGCTTGTTTCCACTTCCGCCAAATTTGCCGTTAGCGTGCGGACTTCCCTAAAGCAAGAGTAAGCTTTATCTAAGTCTGAATTCGAGTCATAAAGGCCAAAAGGTATGTTTTTAATCTTATTCTCTTTAAACTGAATTATCGGAATCTCAACACCCATAACGCTTCTAAAGGATATATTAATTCCTTTTTCTTCCGGGATCACCTGAGCGAGCTGCTCACATACTCCCAGCGCAATATTAGCTTTTTTTAAGGTGGAAAAAGCTTTGGTATATGCTGTGTCTATTTTACTTTGAATTTCCTCGGCCCTGTCGATAAGCGCCATCATTTCCCGTATAAGAATATTTCTTTTACGGTCAAGAAGCTCGAACCCCAGTTTTGCCAGATCGTATGATTTTTTTGTGGCTATTAAATTTCCTTTTGTGGGAGCTATTTGAGTTGCCATTTTTTACCCTCCACTTAAATTAATTTTCGTAATTGTCATTATCGTTATCGTCAATGTCGTCATCGACCTCTTCGGAATCGTCATCGTCCAAAAAGTCGATTTTATTTTTACGTTCCAAAAGTTCTTTATCTTCAATATAGTACTTGTCAAGCGTTTCGCCACTAACTCTGTCCAATTCTTGGCGCGGAAGCAAAGAAAGTAGCCTCCAACCTAGTTCTAAGCTTCTTTCAATAGGTCTATTTTCGTTAAATCCTTGATTAATAAACTGCTTTTCAAATGCTTTACCAAAATTTATATACATCTTGTCAATTGGCGACAAATCATCTTCCCCTATAACAGAAGCTAGCGCCCTGGCATCTTGAACTTTTGCATAAGATGCAAACAACTGATTGGCAAGCTCGGGGTGATCCGCCCGTGTGTATCCCTCACCTATGCCGTCTTTCATAAGTCTGGAAAGCGATGGAAGCACTGAAATCGGCGGATAGTATCCTTTTCTGTCGATGGATCTGTCTAACACTATTTGCCCTTCAGTG
>JAFQXU010000014.1 GCA_017406805.1 Clostridia bacterium
ATAACAAGTCTTTAATATATAATATGGTGTGGACTCCCTCTTTACATAATTTTCCATTAATTAAAGCGGGCACAGTCCCGCTTTTTTTAATTTAAAAAGAAGAAATGCCATATGAAACTTTGGTTTCTCTATTTTGCAAGATATCCATAGCTAACCGAATTGTTTTAAAAAAATTAAATAATTCGGAGGAAAACAGCTATGGGAAATCATGCTAATAACATAAAAAACGAACTGGCTTATTTCTATAAAGTAATAAAAAACATGGATTCAGATGATAACACCAAGCGAACAAAAATAAATAAACATGAAACATCAATTGAAGAAGTTTCATGTAATAAAATTTCGTATGAATGTGAGATGGACAAGCTTTTATTTAAAAACAGTTTACTCGGATGGATTGAACTTATTGAAAACGAGAGGTTGCATAAAGCGGTAAAGAGTTTATCTATCGAAGACCAGATATTTATCAGCTACATAGTCAAAGAATGTAAAACACAACGAGAATTGGCGCAGATTTATAAGGTGGACCATAAAACAGTTGGTCGAAAAATAGTAAAAATATTAAATATAATAAGAAAATTTTTGTTAAAAAAGTAGAAAATAGCATTTTTTTCAAGAAAAGCGCCCCAAAAATGCCCCGAAAACCGTCTATATATATGAGGGATAAATTTTAAATAATTTATTGCTCTTAAATACGAACGTTGAAAACCGAATAAAAAAATCTTAGTAACAGTTAAAGATACTCCTGCCTAGTCACAGTCCGAGCGTGAAAAAACCGTCGCAGGCAATGAGGGTAGTCTCACAGGTTGTGGGAACGTGAAATTCGTGTGCATCCGTTTAATTACGGGAGACTAAGTATAAAAAAGCTAATAGCAAAAGGAGGGGGCATATGGAATATGAAATTGATTATGAACATGTAATAAATAAAGAAATAAGTGGTGTAAATGTGACTATTTATTTTTCAAAGAAAAAGAATGAAAAAATTAAAAATATAGTTTTAGATATTCTTATGGATAGCTATGAAAAAAGAATGCAGGATTACATGGGGAAATGCTCACAAATGGTGCAAAACGTGGTATAATGAAGTTAGTACCTTGAAAATTGAATATTAAAAAATGAATGTAATCTTGTAGCGAAGAAAAAACGTACAAGAGAGGCAGACATACCATGAAAAGAGTTTATTGTTTATACAGAGTATCAACCAAAGGACAGGTTGATAAAGATGACATACCAATGCAAAGAATAAAATGCAATGAATTTGCAAAAGCACAAGGATGGTCGATAGTAAAAGAGTTTTCCGAAAAAGGTATATCGGGATTTAAAGTTTCTTCCGAAAACAGAGATGCCGTTCAAGATATTAAAGCGGCGGCACTCAGAAAAGAGTTTGATATATTACTTGTTTTTATGTTTGACCGTTTGGGTCGTAGGGAAGATGAAACTCCGTTTGTTGTGGAATGGTTTGTAAAACAAGGAATAGAAGTTTGGAGCACGCAAGAAGGCGAACAACGTTTTGAAAATCATGTGGACAAGCTTATGAACTATATAAGGTTTTGGCAAGCCAGCGGAGAAAGTATAAAAACATCTGTGAGAATAAAAACAAGAATGAAGCAGCTTGTAGAAGAAGGAGCTTATACCGGAGGGAATGTTCTTTATGGCTATAAAACAGTAAAAACAGGTCAGCTTAATAAAAAAGGAAAAGAAATTTATCAGCTTGAAATAGATCCGGAAGAAGCGGAAATAGTAAAAGTAATCTTTGAAAAAACAGTTAAAGATGGATTTGGTTCACACAGACTAGCAACATTTTTAAATGAAAAGGGAATAAGAACTCATCAAGGAAATAAATTTCAGAGTAATACTATAAATAGGATTTTAAAAAATAAATCTTATTGCGGATATGTGATTTCGGGCGGAAACTGTTCGCCTTTTATAAGCAGACTAAAAATAATAGATGAAAACTTATTTGATAGTGTTCAAAATATAGTTCATCAACGAATGGTAAAAAATAGTAAAAGAACAATACCATTAAATACAAAAGGAAAAACACTCCTATCAGGTAACATATTTTGTGCTCATTGCGGAGGAAGATTAATAGTAACTCGGTATCAAGACCGATATTTAAGAAGAGACGGAACGGAATATAAAATAGACCAACTTAAATATACTTGTTACCATAAGTCAAGGAAATTAAATGATTGCGATGGCCAAACATCGTATATAGCAGAGACGATTGATGAAGCAGTTATAAATGTTCTTGATAATCTTCTTAAAAGTATAAAAGAAACGCCGAAGGATAAAGCGCTTGAGAAAAAATATAAATCACAAGTTTCGGTTTATAATTCCAATTATAAAAAGATAAGTGCGGAGATAGATAAACTAAGTAGTCAGCTAAAATCTTTAAAAATGGAAATCGGTAAGGCGCTTGTCGGAGAAAGTGCATTTACGGCGGATCAATTAAGCGAAGCAATAAACACTACTCAGAGCAGAGTAAATGAAAAAGTCCTAGAGCAAGAAAAATTAAAAAGTGAGCTAGAAAATAAGAAAGAAGCCATGAGCAAACTTGACTATCATTATAATATGTTTTTAAATTGGGCAGATGAATTTCAAAACGCATCGCTCGAAGAACGTAAAATGATAGCTTGCCAGCTTATCAGACAAGTAAAAGTTAGCAAAGGTTATAATGTAAATATCGAATTTGATATGAACTATCAGCAATTTTGCGAAGGACTTTAAAGAAAAAGCTCTACTAAAGAGGTTAAGCAATAAACTGATTTTACGGTATGTTACTGTAACGCTCCCTAGAGCATGCGGCTGTTAACCGCAGGGTCGTTGGTTCGAGTCCAACAGGGGGAGCCAAAAATTCCCTTTCTGGGATTTTTTTATTTTCAAATTAAAAAACAAAAACAAGAAAAAATTTTAAAAAAATAAAGGAGGAAATAAAAAATGATTTGTTTAAATTGCGGAAGTGATAACTGCCAAGTAATTAATGAAGTACATACCCACGGGAAAGATTTTTCAGCTTCTAAAGGATGCTGTGGTGCATTTTTGCTTGGGCCAATAGGAATTTTATGTGGCGCATGCGGCAAAGGCCGAACAACTAAAAATAAGAATTACTGGGTTTGCAATAATTGCGGATACAAATGGAGAATGTGATGTTTAACCTAAAAAAAACATGGATAAAACTAATGAATTTTGGCAGCAAAATGGGGTGCCACCAAATGCCGGAACGAAGCTTCTTTATAAAAGGTCATCAATTTCCGGTTTGTGCAAGGTGCAGCGGGGCTTTTCTTGGCGAAGTAATTGCTGTTTTATTAATATTGTTAAGAATTAATATTAACTTTATATGGGCAACTGCTCTACTTTTCGTGATGGGAGCAGATTGGTTTTTACAATATGTCAATTTGATTGAATCCAACAACACAAGAAGACTAATAACGGGCATATCAGGTGGTTTGGGCTTAAGTTTTATGTACTATAATTTATTTGTCATGATTTTTTGTATGTTAAAAAATTTTGTTTCAATGTTTCCGCATAATTTTTAATATAGTCCACAAACAATTTTGCAAGGAACTTTAAACAAAAAGCTCTACTAAAACAATTAAACAATAAACTGATTTTACGGTATGTTAATGTAACGCTACCTAAAACATACGGACGTTAACCTCAGGGTCATTAGTTTGAGCCCACAACAAGGAAAAACAAAGAAGCCCCATTTAAGGGGCTTTTTTGTTTTTATAAAAAAGAAACAATTACATTTTTACTCATTCAAAACGCTTAAAATTTTAGGCTCTACAATTAGGTATTCTTCTTCTTTAATTCCGACATTGTCGCTTAAATAGTCTGTACTGTGTAAAACATCAAATCCTAAGAGCTTGCATAATAGCCCAGAATTATAAAAAACAGATGCTTTATTTTCCTTAAAATACCTTTTACGATTAATAATTATAGGATGTTTTTTTAACTGCTCACACACTTCGTTAAAAAGACGATATTGCTCATCAGGATCCTCTATTTGCTCTCTTTCAATTTTTTGAAATACTTCACCAAGTTTTTCTTTTAAAAGCTCTGATGCCGAATCGAATATGTAATTTTCTTTGTTGTCTTCTAAAAACATTCCAAAATCTTCGGGATGTGTATGGCGAATTATTTCCTTTAGCTTTTCTAAATATTCGTCTTCCAAAACTTTTATATCTGTTTTGGGCATTAACATTTTTACAATTGTTTTAGGGTTAGTTTTATCAGAATATCGTTTGGCACATTCTAAAGATGTAGTGGTGTAAATGCCCATTCCTCGAACGTTTTTAGCGTTAGAAGGCATATAAATTATACCTTTTTTGAAATTATCGGCAAATTGATTTTCGTTTATTCCTCTATATAAAACGATACTATCTTTAGATTTTTCTTCAAAATCCTTTTCACTCAACAGCTTTACCGTTGTAGTGTTTTTTGTCATATACTCTTTACAAATATCATCAAATTTTTCAGGAGGAACGTCTTTATATTCTAAAAGAAAATCATTAATTTTCTTATAAAGGCATTCTGATTTATATGCTACAGCAGCATCTGAAGTAAATTTACTAGCATATATATTTGGTGATAATTTAAAAGCCAAGCTGAAAAATAACGCACATACAGACATAATCGTTACTGTTACTCTTTTAAACAATTTCAAACTTGTCACCCTCCCAAAAGCCAGTTTATAATCTAATTATAACATAGATGTTTTAAATTATCAATATATTTTTAAAATAAAGCTACACAATTAATGGCGGCTCTATTACTATCTATTTAAAAAAATGGGAATTACTGTTTGTGAAACTATAAACACTTTACCGTCATATTATAAATTAAAAACCCGCTACATCTTAATCGATTTAGCAGATTTGTTCTTTTAACATATATTCTATTGGTGACTCGTATGGGAATCGAACCCATGTTACCGGCGTGAGAGGCCGGTGTCTTAACCGCTTGACCAACGAGCCTTAAAAACAACGCAAATTACTTATTTGCGTTATCATCAATTATTATTAACTCAGCATATTCCGGCGCTTCATAACCCAGGTACATAAAACACAAGCTTTCTATTTTACCTTCAAAGCCTTCTTTTCTTAAAAAATTAACGGCTTTTATTACATCTCTATGTTTAATTTTGCCATCTACAATGTAGCCTTCTTTTTCTAATTTTTCATATCCATCTTTAGAAACTTTTAGAGTATTTGTAGCTCCAAAAATAGCTTCATACCCCACTGCGTCTTTTTCTAAATTTTTTTCGTTATCAATTTTTTGAAGAATACTCAAATATATTACCTCCTCATTTTTAAAAATTGCCTGGTACACCATCGGGGGCTCGAACCCCGGACACCCTGATTAAGAGTCAGGTGCTCTACCAACTGAGCTAATGGTGCATGAATATATCGTACTTTCATTATACGATATATTTTTAAAAATTACAATAAAAATCTTTTTATAAATCTAGTATACTTTTATTTAATATCCTATAATAATCAAAATATGCAATGTCCCCTGTATTACCGCTTCCCACATAATTAGAAGCCGAAAAAATTGTATAGCATTTATTAAATAGGTTATAAATAGATTTATTACCGTAAAATGTATGGCCTCTTATAATAAAATCGTAATTATAAACTTTGCAAAAATTTTCAAGAGCTTCTTTAGAAATTATTCTGCCGTTAGTTCTGTCTTTATTATAAACATTTTCGAAAGTAACCCCTGTACACTCAAAATCATTCCATAGTATCTGAGTCCCTAAAACATATGGTTCGTTAGATATGTCCACTGGAATTCTTCCGTTAGTTTCTCTTAAATTCATAAAACTATTCCATATTAATTCATTACTAGCGTAATCGCTAAAACGTCTGCAAGGAATCCCGCCATGAACAGCCAAAATCTTTCTTGTTTTTTTTAGGCTTGGAGAATCTATATCGATATCCGCCGCCAAAGGTAACGCATTAAAAAAATCAAGTAAAACTGCTTTTAATTCATCGGTATATTTATTACAAAGCGGATAATATTTACGATTAACTTGATTCATTAAACTATTCTCATCTATAAAACTAAATATTCTAAATACATTTTTTGTCTCATGATTTCCCCTAAGCAAAGTTACTTTATTTGGATAACTCAATTTTAAATCTATAACTGTATTTAAAACTTTAATAGAATCAGGGCCTCTATCTACATAGTCACCCAAAAAAATCACATGATCCAATTCATCTTTTTTAAATAATTCTTCTATTCCTTTTACATACTTCGCTGTCGATACCGAATCACCATGTAAATCACCAACCGCAATAAGGTTTTTAATTTTTTTTATAGTTACAAACGTTTTCTCTTCTTTTAAAATTTTAGAACAAAGTTTAACTTTTTCCTGGAATTCTTTTAAATTTTCCTTCTTTTGAATAATACCATCTAAAATGCAATTTAAAAAATTCTCTTTTTCTTCTTCACCCTCAACAGTGGTTAAAAGAAGATTTAAAGAATCTTCTGAAATATTTTCTGCAATATCATCTAAAAGATCATCAGAAGGTTCTTTTTTGCTTTTATTCGAGGTGGTCATTAAATCTTTTTTGTCGGATTTTTCATCTTCTTTTAAAGTCAAATCTATTTCACTTTCTGCTTCTCCGCTTTTGCTTGCGCAAACCGAAAAGCTACTCACAAAGCAAACAGCAGAAATAAATATAAAGATAAACAAAAAAACTTTATAATTTTTAATTTTAAACTTCATAAAAAAGCTCCTATTTAATTTTTACTTTAAATGTCATATTAATCCAAATAATCTTTGAGCTTTTTGCTTCTGCTTGGATGGCGAAGTTTTCTAAGGGCTTTAGCCTCTATTTGCCTGATTCTCTCACGAGTAACATCAAATTCTTTGCCAACTTCTTCAAGTGTACGAGGGCGACCGTCATCAATCCCAAAGCGCATTTGTAAAACTTTTTTCTCCCTTGGTGTTAAAGTGCTTAAAACCTCTAAAAGCTGTTCTTTGAGGAGAACATGCGACGCTTCATCTGCCGGAGCAGGAGCATCATTATCCGGAATAAAATCGCCCAAGTGGCTGTCGTCTTCCTCACCTATCGGAGTTTCCAAAGATACGGGATCTTGAGAAGCTCTCATTATTTCCCTTATTTTTTCCACGGGCAAATCCAGTTCCTCGGCAATTTCTTCCGGTGTTGGCTCTTGGCCATTGCTGTGGAGCAGCTGCCCGGATACCCTTTTTACTTTATTCATGGTTTCTACCATATGGACAGGTATTCTGATTGTACGTGCTTGGTCTGCAATTGCCCTGGTAATCGCCTGCCTGATCCACCAAGTTGCATACGTAGAAAATTTAAAGCCTTTAGAATAATCAAATTTTTCCACGGCCTTAATAAGACCCAAATTTCCTTCTTGAATTAAATCCAAAAAGTGCATACCGCGTCCAAGGTATCGTTTAGCTATGCTGACCACAAGCCTTAAATTGGCTTCAGAAAGTCTTTTTCTGGCTTTTTCATCACCTTCTGAAATGCGTTTGGCAAGCTCTAGTTCTTCTTCCGCACTAAGAAGTGGAACAACTCCAATTTCCTTAAGATAAACTTTTACGGGGTCATCAGTGGAAGAAACCTCAACTTTTTGAACAGCAGTTTCACCATGTTTAGATGTACCAGAAGATTCCGCACCGGATTCTTCTAATCCGTCTATAATTTCAATTCCCGTTGCTTCTATGGAATCGTAAAGTTTTTCAATTTCGTCGGGGTTAAAATCTATTTCCCCCATAGCCTCCAGTATTTCTCCTGTGGTAATATGGCCTGCGGCTTTTCCTTGATTTATTAATTCTTTTGTTACTGTTTCAATAGATTTTGCTTGTGGCGTTGTAACGTCTTTCATTTTTTCTCTCCTTAGCTTATTTTTCTAAAGATATAAATTCTATTTTTTATCACTTTTCAAAGTTTCAATGTATTCCTTCACTTTAATTTCCGAAAGTTCATTTACATTTTTCACTTTTATTTTTTTATTTTCATCAAATATAATATTTATATACTCGTAAGCGGTTTTTTGATTTACAAGCTGAGAATTATAACTGCAAATAATTTTTGTAATGCGCCCGATTTCCTCAAAATTAAAATCACCCTTGGCAGAAATCGACGTTATGTCTGGCGTTTTACCTTCCGCTATAATACTTTTAACGCACTCAAAAACGCGCCTGTTAAAGTTTGTAATTATATCATCTGCGTTTACCCTTAAAAATATATCGCTTGCTTTGTCCACGTTATTTATTATGTATGAAATCAGCGATTCTTCTGCAACGGCCGCCCTTAAATTTTCTTTTTTTTCGGGGTTAATTTTGTCATTTAATGCAGAAGTTATTTTTTCCAGATTTTTAAATTCCTGTTTTTTATGTTTTTTAAGGTTTTGCTTCATAAATTTTTCTATCTGCATAATTAAAGCCGATTTATTTATGCCCATTTCCAAACTAAGTCTTGTAACGTATACTTCGCGCTCAATCGGATTTTGGCAAGAAGATAAAATCCTTGCGGCATTTGTTAAATAATTTATTTTATCTTCATCAGAACCGCTATCATACATCTTTTTTGCCTTAGAAAGCCTATATTCTGTGTCGTTTTCTGATTTTTCAATAAGATTTTTAAATCTAACCGCTCCGTCTTTTCCTTGCGTGCGAAGAAACTCATCGGGGTCTTTCCCTTTTGGAATAGTTATTACTTTAACGTTTATACCGCTGTCTTTTAGCATAGTTATGGCTTTAGCTGCAGCTTTTTGACCCGCTTCATCAGAATCGTAAGTAACCAAAACACTATCTGTGTAACGTGAAATGAGCTTAACCTGATTTTGCGTAAGCGCTGTTCCAAGGCCTGCCACCGCATTTTGAAATCCCGCTTGGTTAAGCGAAACTACGTCCATATATCCCTCAGTTAAAATAAATGATTCCATACCTGAATTTTTTGCAAAATTAAGTGCAAACAAGTTATTACTCTTTTTAAACACCGGCGTATCAGAAGTATTTATATACTTTGGAATATCACCGCCCATGGTTCTGGCACCAAATGCAATAACATTACCTCTAACGTCTATTATCGGGAACATTAATCTATTACAAAACCTGTCTTTTTCTTTCAAATTTCGAGTTTTAAATGCCAAATTTGCCAAAACCACATCTTCATTATTATAACCTTTTTTGCTTAAATGGTTTATAAGAGCAAATCTTGATTTTGGCGAATATCCAAGCCCAAAATGCTTTATAGTTTTAAGGCTTATTCCGCGCTTTTTAAGGTAACCGAGCGCTTCTTCTCCCTCAGGAGCAAAAAGGCAATTATGATAAAACCTTGCCGCTTCACGATTTATCTTATAGATAAGAAGTTTCTTTTTGTGCGACTCATCCTCTTCTTCGCTAACTTCAAAGTTCATGCCCGCGCGCTCAGCCAAAAACTTTACGGTTTCAATATAGTCATAGTGTTCAATAAGCCTAAGAAAAGTAATTACATCCCCTCCGGCTCCGCAGCCAAAGCAATAAAAAGAACCATTCGCAGGGTAAACACAAAACGACGGCGTACGCTCAGCATGAAACGGACAAATACCCATTAAATTTTTTCCTTTTCTTGTAAGCGGCACATAATCGGAAATTATTTCTTCAATATCATTTTTTTCCTTAAGTTCAGCTATAAATTCTTCTGAAATATTCAATTTTTCACCACCTAAAAACCTAAAAATATAATTTTTTCAAAAATTTAAAACGAAATTATAGATTTAGGAATAAATATTTCTTTAAAAACATTAATAGCGTATTGATCCGTCATACC
Organism: Clostridia bacterium; assembly: GCA_017406805.1. Lineage (GTDB taxonomy): Bacteria > Bacillota > Clostridia > Oscillospirales > Acutalibacteraceae > UMGS1491. Next base: position 9,807 of record JAFQXU010000014.1, read on the forward strand.
CGCAATATAATCACAGACCGCTCTTTCCGGGCTGTCTTCCCTTGCTATTTTTTGTATGTATTCGGGCATTTTGTCCGGGTATGTTTTGTAATGTTTATAAAGAGAGCCGATTATAAACGGCACTTTTTGGTCCTGAGAATAAGAATCTTTATTTAAATAAACTTCACTGTACATAAAATCATGAATACCACTAAAAACGCTTGTGAGTTCATCGCTCATTTTTATATTTTTCCCTGAGCTGTTTTCAATTATGGATTTTACCATTGTATCAATTCTTTCTGAAAACCTATCTCCAAAAATTTCAATGAATCTTTTTGGTATCTTTTCGGGGTCCAAAACACCGGCTCTGATGGCGTCTTCGATATCGTGGTTTACATATGCAACTCTGTCACAAAGCCTAACAATTCTTCCTTCGGCGGTAAAAGCTTCTTCGCCTTTTGTGTGGCAGACTATGCCGTTTAAAACTTCTTCGGTTAAGTTAAGACCTTTTCCCTCTTTTTCCAATACAGAAAAAACTCTTATTCCCTGCTCATAATGCTTAAATCCGTAAGGGCATAAATCATTTAGCGCACTTTCGCCTGCATGACCAAACGGCGTATGACCCACATCATGACCAAGAGCAATTGCTTCGGTTAAATCTTCGTTGTATTTAAGCGCTCTGGCAACAGTTCTTGCAATTTGCGAAACCTCCAGAGTATGAGTAAGGCGCGTTCTGTAATGGTCACCTTTTGGAGAAATAAAAACCTGTGTTTTGTGCTTTAATCTTCTAAAAGATTTTGAATGAATTATACGATCTCTGTCCCTTTGAAATTCCGTTCTGATTTCGCAGGGCTTTTCTGAATTTTTTCGACCTAAAGTGTTTTTAGAAAACGCCGCATCTTTACAAAGCGTTTTTAACTCCAACTCCTCAATTTCTTCTCTAATACACATAGCTTGCATTCACCACCAATTTATTTCATTCGTTCACCGGCATAAAACCCTCTGAAATTATTTTAAAATCATTTTTACCGCTATTTATATCGGAAACTTTCTTTAAAATTTCTTCGGTTTTATCCTTTTCTATGTAAAAATTTATTTTTATATCGTCTTCGTAGTCCGTGCTTACAATCACGCCGCCGTACTTTTTAATTGCACTTAATGCCTTGCTGTATTTACTGTAATTTATTTTAAGTTCTATATTACTGCAAAAGGCTCTTTTTTCTGTTTTTGAGCTTTCAACAGCTCCGCACCCGCCGGAAATATACATTTTTCTAAGCCCGGAAGTCCCTAAAAGAATCCCGCCGAAATACCTGACAACCACAATAAGCACATTGCTAAGTTCATAGCTATTTATCACGCCAAGAAGCGGCATACCCGCCGTGCCTGAGGGTTCCCCGTCATCACTGAACTTTTCCGAATTGTTTTTTTTAAGTTTATATGCGTAAACGTGATGCTTTGCATCGTGGTATTTAGCTTTAATTTCTTTTAAATGCTCTTGAACTTGTTCCTCATTTTCCACAAAAAAAGCAAACGAAATAAACTTGGATCTTTTTTCTGTTTCCGTAAAAAAGCCGGGCTGAGCAATCGTTTTGTACCACTGCAATATTTTCACCACACTGACACAATAGGCAACGCTAAACCGCGCCGCCTATTTTTTAAAATTAATGTACAATTAGCCTTTTGAAACTGCCAAACGTTTTTGGAATTTTTCAACACGTCCGCCGCTGTCAACAAATCTTTGCTGACCTGTAAAGAACGGATGGCATTTTGAACATACTTCAACAGTTAAATTTTGCTTTGTAGATTTAGTTTTTATAACGTTTCCACAAGAACATTTAATTTCTGTTTCGGAATAATTAGGATGAATATTCTTTTTCACTGCGTTCACCTCTCTAAGTACATATACCTAATGTTTTAAATACACACTAGATTATTATATCATACCAAAAATAAATTTACAATAGTTTTTTTAAAAACAATAAGCCAATTTTAAAATTTATTTGCACTCAAAAAAACTTGATTAATAATTTTTTTAAATATATAATATTATATGGGTATTTGATTATACTTTAAAATATTTATTCGGAGGAAAAAACATGCAAAATTTATTCGGAAATGCTCAAAGCCAATCAATTTTTAGCTCAATATTAATTTACGCCGTGGTAATTATAGGACTTTACCTTGTAATGTTTAGACCAAATCAAAAAAGAAAAAAACAAGAAGAAGAACTTAGAAAATCAATCCAAATCGGCGATGAAATTGTTACAATCGGCGGAATAGTCGGAAAAGTTGTAAGCATAAAAGAAGATTCCGATTCTTTGGTAATTGAAACAGCATCTGAAAAAATGAGAATTAAAAAATGGGCAATCGCAAACAAAGAAAACAGCGAAACAAAATAAAAAAACAAAGTCTTCGGCATAAAAACCGAGGACTTTTTTTATTTTAAATTTTAACCGGACTCCCCAACAATAAACCTAAACAAGAAATTCTTTGTCCTTTCGTTTTTCGGATTAACGAGTATCTCCTCGGGTTTTCCTTGCTCGCAAATTATACCGTCGTCCATAAATACTATTTTATTCGAAACCTCTCTTGCAAAAGCCATTTCGTGGGTTACTATTATCATCGTCAAGCCGCTTTGGGCTAAATCCTTCATAACTTTCAGCACTTCTCCGACTGTTTCGGGGTCCAGCGCAGAAGTTGGCTCGTCAAAAAGAAGTATTTCAGAATCCATAGAAAGTGCCCTGGCAATTGCCACACGCTGCTTTTGCCCGCCTGAAAGCTGGCTGGGTTTTGCTTCTATAAATTTAGACATTTGCACTTTTTCCAAAAACTTAAGCGCATTTTCTTTGGCACTATTATAGTCCTTTTTCAAAACCTTAACTTGCCCTATAGTACAGTTATCCAGCACATTCATATTGTTAAACAAATTAAACTGCTGAAAAACCATTCCGACTTTTGAACGATAAAAATCTACATTATAATTATTTTTCAAAACATTTTCGCCTTTATATAGTATCTCGCCTGAAGTCGGATAATCAAGCAAATTAATGCATCTTAAAAAAGTGGATTTTCCAGAGCCCGAAGGCCCTATAATGCAAGAAACATCGCCTTTTTTTATACTAAAGTCTATTCCCTTTAAAACATTTATTTTTCCAAAGGATTTTTTTAAATTTTTTATTTCAATCAAATTATTTTCCATTTTTTTCACCCGGCTTTTTCAAAAAAAGTATAGGCATTGTTGAAGATGCATGAACAAATTCTTTGCTGCCGTCCATGCGCTTTTCAAGCATTTTAAGAAGCCTTGTTACCGTAAGAGTTAACACAAAGTATATAAGCGCGGCAACTATAAAAGTTTCATATGTACGGAAAATTGCGCCTTTAATCGACTTTGTAACAAAGAAAAGCTCCGTAACCGAAATAACATTTAAAACCGACGTATCTTTTATATTAATTATAAATTCGTTACCCGTTGCCGGCAAAATGTTTTTTATTGTTTGCGGCAAAATTACGTATATCATTGCTTGACCATGGCTCATACCAATAGACTTAGCCGCTTCCATTTGCCCGGGGTCCACACTTTCTATTCCTCCGCGTACAACTTCAACCATGTATGCTCCTGTGTTGATGGAAACTATAATTATACCGGCAATTGTTGGGCTAAAACTAATTCCCATAAACTCCTGCATACCAAAATATATAACTATTGCCTGAACCATCATCGGTGTACCTCTAAAAATTTCCACATAGCACGTTATAAGCCCATTTAAAATCATCAAAAAGAAATTTTTTATTTTACTTGATGATCGGGGCAATTTTTTTGCCGACCCAAGCCCCAATCCAATTAAAAATCCTATTATTGTCCCCAATAACGAAATCAATAAAGTTATTGCCGTACCTTCTAAAAACCAGCTGCCATAATGGCCTAAAATATAGCCTACCCATTCAAAAAATGTTCGTTCCATATACTAAAAAGTTGCACCTCCTATTGCTTTATTCATAAGATATGTTCTTGTTTCCTCACTTATTTTGCCAAGTGCGGAATTTATTTTTTCTCTTAAATTGCTTCCTTTTTTTACTCCTATTGCAATTGCCGTTTCATCTTGGGAAAATTCAAACCCTTTTCCCTTTTCAAACTCAACACACTCAAGAGAAGTATTTGTATGCACTGCCACAAGCGCTGCGGGTTTTTCGCTTATGTAACCGTCAATTTTCCCCGCATTTACTGCGGCAACCATAGACGAAAAATCTTCTAGCGCTGTTTCTTTATTAACATCGGGAATCTGGTCAATAAATTCATAATGAACTGTGCTGAGCTGACCCGTTATTTTAGCACCTTTAAAATCTTCCAAAGATTTAGCACCGGAATACTTGCCATTTTTCTTTACCACTATAACAATGTCTGAGCTATAATAATTATCTGTAAAATCTATTGCTTTTTTTCTTTCTTCGGTTGCCGACATACCTGCAATTATAGCGTCTATTTTCCCTGAAGTCAGCGCCGGAAGAAGTCCGTCCCAATCTATCTTAACAACTTCTAATTTTTTGCCTAATTTTTTTGCTATTTCCCGAGCCATATAAACGTCATATCCGCACGCATACCAGCCACCGGCTATTTTTTCGGCATCATTTTTTGAAGTCGGCTGAATCCAGTTAAACGGCGCATACGAACACTCCATGCCGACTTTCAAAGTATTTGTATCATCTGAAATACCAGAAAAGCATGACGTTAATATTAAAACTAAAAATACCAGAAGCACACCTATGTTTAGTTTTCTTTTAAATATTTTCAATTTAAACATCCTTCCCCACATACACTCCGGATAAACAAACAATTTGCGCAACCAAAAAACTTAGCTGCGCATATCACATTCTTACTTAGAATTAAAGTTAATGTGGAAATTAATTTTGTTAATCTTCGTCATGACATTCGCATTCGCATGTGTCATCATAATCACAATCACATTCGCTGCCGCAATCACATTCATCAAAATCAAATTCTAAAAGTTCGCCACATTTTGGGCAGTTCATTTCATCATCAAGCAAAGTTTCTTCCGAAAAGCAAATGTGTTCGCCGCACGTTGGGCATGTAACTTCGTAAAAATCATCATCGCAAGAACATTTTTCTCCATCATGGCAACCGCACGTGCAGTCATCATCACAACAACATTCATCATCGTCATAAATAACGTCTTCCAAATCCGCCAAATCTTCGTCCAATGCTTCCATTTCGTCAAAAATTTCGCTTACATCTTCATCAATATCATTAATCGTGCCGGAAGCTTCTTCCATCCAATCGATTATTGCTTTTAATACCTTTGTTTCTTTTTTGCTTTCATCGAGTTCAAGCCCTGAAAGTAGTCCTTTTACATATGCTGCTTTTTCTTTAATAGTCATTTTGTTTTCCTCCTAAATAAAATTTATGTACTATTTATTATTTCTTAAGCTCTTTCAAGATATTCGCCTGTTCTGGTATCTATTTTTATTTTTTCGCCTTCTTCTATAAATAAAGGAACTTTAATTTCCGCACCGGTTTCAAGAGTTGCCGGCTTTGTGGCGTTGGTGGCTGTGTCGCCTTTAAATCCCGCATCTGTTTGAGTAATAACAAGCTCCACAAAAAGCGGCGGTTCCACCCCGAATACGTTTCCTTTGTAAGAAAGAACTTTACATACCATATTTTCTTTTACAAATTTAAAATTATCACTAAGAACCGAGGAGTTAATCGGGATTTGCTCAAAAGTTTCATTATCCATAAAATAATATAAATCCCCGTCGTTGTAAAGATATTGCATATCTTTTCTTTCTATAAAAGCTTCTTGGTATTTATCACTGGGGTTAAAAGTACGCTCCGTAACTGCACCTGTCATAACATTTTTTATTTTAGCTCTTACAAATGCCGCGCCTTTTCCGGGTTTAACATGCTGAAATTCTACAATTGATACTACATTTCCGTCTAATTCAAAAGTAGAGCCGTTTCTAAAATCTCCTGCTGATAACATACTATAAATTCCTCCTATTATTAAGTAAGGTCTGGTAATATATAAAAATAAAATCCTCTAAATAATACAAACCATTAAAATTATATAACATATTAAAAAAATATGCAAGCTGTAAATTTACGGCTTGCATACACTATAAAATTATTTTATTAATTCTTTTAGTTTTTCTTCTATTTCCCCGGCGTTGCCTCTGCCGCGCGTTTGCCTCATAACGCTGCCCAAAAGCGATTTTAAAGCCTTTTCTTTACCGGAAAGATAATCTTTTACGGCATTGGGATTACTTTCAATTGCTTCTTTGCACATTTTTTCGATTTCTTCTGGCGGAATTCCTTGCATATCGCTTTCCGATACAAATTCGGTAACAGGTTTTCCGCTTTCCAGCATTTTTGAAAATGCTTTTTTGGCAAGGTTCATCGTAAGTTTGCCCGACTCTATTAATTTAACCATTTCATTTAACTGCTCAGGCGTTGTTAAAATCTCGAATTTTTCTTTTTCGGCTTCTGTTTCAATGGTTCTAAAAATTTGCCCAACAATAAAATTTGCCACTGTTTTTGGGTTTTTAAGATTTACAGAAGCATTTTCAAAATAATCCGAAACGTTTTTGTATTTTACCAAAAGCGCTGCATCTTTTTCGGATATTCCCAAATCGTTTACGTATCTTTTAAACCTGGAATCCGGAAGTTCCGGAAGCGTTTTTTTGATTTTTTCAATTTCTTCATTTGTCAAAATAATATCCACCAAATCAGGGTCTCTAAAATACCTGTAATCTTGTGCATCTTCTTTGCTACGCATACTTTCGGTGGAATTTGTGGCTTCAATGTACCTCATAGTCTGCTGAACAACTTTTTCGCCGCTTTCAATAAGATCTATATGGCGGTCACGCTCGTAGTCTATCGCTTTGGTCATAAAAGTAATGGAGTTCATATTTTTAATTTCTGTGCGAGTTCCAAGTTTATCCGAGCCTTCCGGCTTAACGGAAACATTTACGTCACATTTAATTGAACCTTCTTGCATCCTGCAGTCTGAAACGCCTATATAGCGCATAATCATTTGCAATTTTTCAATATATTCCCTAGCCTCATCCGAAGAACTTATATCCGGCTCGGTTACTACCTCTAAAAGCGGAACCCCTCCGCGGTTATAGTCTACGTAAGTATCGCCGTTTTTATAGACCAGTTTTGCCGCATCTTCTTCCATGTGAATATGATTAATGCGAATTTTTTTACCGCTATCCAGCATAATATAACCATTTTTGCAAATCGGTTCATAAAATTGCGATATCTGATAAGCTTTAGATAAATCGGGATATACGTAATTTTTTCTGTCCATTTTAGAAAGCAAATTCACTTCGCAATTAAGCGCAAGAGCCGCTTTAATAGCAAAATTAACAACTTCCCTGTTAATTTTTGGAAGCGTGCCGGGGAAACCCAAGCAAACGGGGCAACAATTTGTATTTGGCTCAGAGCCGAATTTATTTGCGCACGAGCAAAATATTTTTGTTTTGGTAAGAAGTTCAACGTGCGTTTCAAGACCTACAACCAAATCGTATTTCATAATCTTACCCCCATTTCCAAGCATTTGTTATTTTCGTAATTTGTTGCAATTTCATATTGATGTGCGACATTTAAAAGTTTTGCTTCGCTAAATTTAGCTCCTAAAATTTGCATGCCTATGGGTAATTTTTTGCTGTCGAACCCACACGGTACGGAAATTCCGGGTATTCCCACCGTATTAACCGGGGCCGTGCAAATATCCGCCAAA
>JAFQXU010000015.1 GCA_017406805.1 Clostridia bacterium
ACATTTAAAAGTTTTGCTTCGCTAAATTTAGCTCCTAAAATTTGCATGCCTATGGGTAATTTTTTGCTGTCGAACCCACACGGTACGGAAATTCCGGGTATTCCCACCGTATTAACCGGGGCCGTGCAAATATCCGCCAAATATATTTCTGTTGGGCTGCCGTATTCTTTGCCGGCTTCAAAAGCCGTGAACGGTGAAGTCGGGGTGAGAAACACATCAAATTTTTCAAATGCACTGTTAAAAGCATTTGCAATAACTTTTCTTAAATCTTGCGCTTTTTTATAATAAGCATCGTAATAACCCGAACTAAGCACATAGTTACCCAGCAAAATTCTGCGTTTAACCTCGGCACCAAAACCTTCACTGCGTGTTTTACACATCATTTCGTTTATATCTTTATAATTTTCTGTGTGGTACCCATAACGAACGCCGTCAAAACGCGCTAAATTAGATGCCGCCTCTGCACACACCAAAATGTAGTACACAGGAAGTGAATATTTAACTTCGGGGAGACTGAAATACTCAATTTTTGCACCCAAAGATTCATAAACTTTCATAGCTTTTTCAATTGACGACTTTACTTCTTCGTTTACGCCGTCGTAATACTCTCTTGGAATACCGATTTTTAAACCTTTTATGCTGTTATTTAATTTATTATAAGACGATCCGCTTTCAGTTTTAACAGATGTGGAATCCCTAAAATCATATCCACAAATGGCATCAAAAACAAGCGCAGCATCTTCGGCAGTTTGAGCGATGGGACCTATTTGGTCAAAGCTTGAAGCATATGCAATAAGGCCATAACGAGAAACACTGCCATAGGTTGGTTTTAACCCAACGATACCACAAAAACTTGCCGGCTGGCGAATTGATCCACCCGTGTCTGAACCAAGTGCATAAGCCGCAAGATTACCGGCAACCGCTGCGGCGCCACCGCCCGAGCTTCCTCCCGTAACACGAGATTTATCGTGGGGGTTTTTTGCTCTGCCCATGCAAGAATTTTCACAAGCAGAGCCCATTGCAAATTCGTCCATGTTGGTTTTGCCCAAAAGCACTGCGCCTTTATTTTGCAGTGACTCCCAAGCCGTAGCATCATAAATCGGTTTATATCCCTTTAATATCTTTGAGCAGCACTTTGTTTCAATTCCAGTGGTTGAAATATTATCTTTAAGTGTCATCGGGACGCCCTCTAAAACGCCTATTTTTTCACCCAAGCTTATTTTTTTGTCCACTTTTTCGGCCGCTTCCAAGGCTTTACCTTCGCACATGGTAACGTATGCATTCAAATCGCTTTTCTGGATTTCATCAATGTATCTATTTGTAAGCTCTTTGCACGAAATTTCTTTATTTACAAGAAGCTCATTTATCTTTTTTATTGCGCCTCTTTTTCCCAAATCCATTTTAAGCACAACCTCCTAAAATTTAATTGCTTTTTTTAATATAAAAAAATCCTTCTCTGCCGCCGTCAACATTCTTTAAAATTTCTTCCTGAGGGTAAGACTCCACAATTTCATCTTCCCTGAAAGCGTTACTTATATTGTTAATTTCCGGCAGCTTTTCACATTTTGCATCAAGACTATTAATTTCATTTGCAAAATTTATCATGCTGTCCATTTCTTTTCTTATGTTTTCTATTTCTTCTTCGTCCAAATAAAGTTTTGAAAGATTTGCCAAATTTAAAACTTCTTCGCGGCTTATCATAAAAGCTTACACTCCTTTAGCTTCTTATTTTAATGTGAACTTCACGCAGTTGCTGCTCTGTAACCTCGTTTGGTGAACCGAGCATTACATCTTGAGCGTTGCTGTTCATTGGGAACGCTATAATTTCCCTTATATTTTCTTCGTCTGTTAAAAGCATTATCATGCGGTCTATACCCGGAGCCATGCCTGCATGCGGAGGAGCTCCAAATTTAAACGCATTGTAAAGGGCACCAAATTTTTCTTTTAATGTTTCTTCACTATATCCGGCAATTTCAAAGGCTTTTACCATTATTTCGGGGTCATGATTTCTAACTGCGCCCGAAGAAAGCTCTATTCCGTTGCACACCAAATCATACTGATACGCCAAAATATCAAGCGGATTTTGTTCATTTAAGGCTTTAAGTCCACCCTGAGGCATTGAAAACGGATTATGCGTAAATATTATATTTCCTGTTTCTTCGTCTTCTTCATACATCGGGAAATCTACAACAAAACAAAACTCAAACTTGCTCTTATCAATAAGGTCCAATCTTTTGCCTAGTTCTGTACGAATTTGTCCGGCAAATTTCGGAGCCGCTTTTTTGCTGTCTGCAATAAAGAAAATCACACTTTCGGGTTTTAAGTTTGCTCTTTCTATTAATTCTTCCCTCTTGTCATCAGGAATAAACTTATTAATCGGGCCGGTATATTCGCCAACCTCGGTAACTTTTATATAACCAAGGCCCTTCATGCCGATTTCAAGGGCAAAATCGTTCATTTTGTCAAAGAATTTTCTGGGCTGAGCCGCACATTTTTGAACGGTTATTGCGCGAACTGTTTTTCCGTCAAAAGCCGAAAAACCTGATCCCTCAAAAATATCGCTGACATCTATAATTTTAAGCGGGTTTCTAAGATCTGGTTTATCTGAGCCGTAAGTCATCATCGCTTCTTCATAAGGAATACGCCTGAAAGGCTTGCTTGAAACTTCTTTGCCGGAAAATTTGGTAAATGTTTCGTAAATAATATCTTCTGTTACTTTAAAAACTTCTTCTTGAGTGGCAAAAGACATTTCGTAATCAAGCTGATAAAATTCTCCGGGGGATCTATCCGCGCGGGAATCTTCATCTCTAAAGCACGGAGCTACTTGAAAATATTTATCAAAACCGGAAACCATCAAAAGCTGCTTAAAAATTTGCGGAGCTTGCGGCAAAGCGTAAAATTTCCCGTGGTGTTTTCTGCTTGGTATAAGGTAATCCCTTGCTCCTTCCGGCGATGATGCCGAAAGTATCGGGGTTTGAATTTCCGTAAATCCCAAATCATGCATTTTACACCTTAAAAAATGAATTATATTTGAACGCAAAACGATTTTGTTATGAACTTCTTTGTTCCTAAGGTCTAAAAATCTATATTTAAGTCTAAGTTCTTCTTTTGTGTCGGTTGAGCTTGTTATTTCAAACGGCAAAAGCTCCTTGGGCTTGCTTAAAATTTTAATTTTTTCGCATTTGATTTCTATCATTCCTGTTTTAAGTTTTGTGTTTATATTTTCTTCTGTTCTTCTTAAAACCTCACCGCTTGCCGAAATTACCGATTCTTTAGAAATGTTTTTCAGCATATCATCATCATTTATAACCACCTGAACGTTTCCGTAGTGATCTCTTACGTCTAAAAAGGTTATTCCGCCGTGATCACGAATGTTTTCCACCCAGCCCGCAACGGTGATTTTTCTTCCCACAAATTTTTCTGTAACTTTTCCGCAAAACTCGGTTCTGTATTCATTTTCAAAATTCATAACTGCATGATTTCCTTTCATTAATAATAAGATTTTTCTTAAACAATCAACCTTTATTATATCATCATTAGATATTATCTTCAACCAATATATTTATTAGTGCAATTTTTATATAAAAAAATCTGAGTGTTTATAAATAATATTAATTCCTACAAAATTGACATCAAAATGTTGCTTTATTGTAATTTTTTGTTATAATTAATTAAGAAGAGTTTTTAAAACTGCACTATACAAAAAATAATTTTGTAATAATTTTTTATATTTTAAATTATACAAAAATCTAGGGGGATACAAAGTTTTCAAAAATAAATTTTGGAAACGACTAACAATGAACAAAATAAAACATTTAATTAAAAAAAGTTTTTTACCAATAACGTCGGTCGCACTCTTTGGTTTAACAGTTTTTTACTGGAACAATCAAAATTATGGATTGGCACTGGAGTACAACGGAAAAGAAATCGCAACGGTTTCTAACGAAGAAATTTACCTACAAGCTTCTGAAATGCTAAACAATCAATTAGCACCGGAATTCAAAAATAAAGTAGAAAACAGCTCTCCAAACTTAAAATTAATAGCCGTAAGCAAAAACAAATGTTGTGAGTCGCCAAAAGACATAAAAGAAAAAATAATAGAAAAATCGTCTGATGAATTTTCTAAAGGTTATGGTTTATATATAAACAAAAAATTAGTAGCTGCAGGAAATGACAAAGAAAATATTCAAGAAATATTAGATAAAAAATTAAGCACAGAAAAAGCCGCTCATCCGGACTGGCAGGTGGCGTTTGAAGAAAATGTAAGCATTGAGCTTGGGATTTTTGAGCCAAATCAAATCAAAAAAACCACAGAAATTGAGAAAATTATAAATAGCAAAGTAACATCTTACCACGAATACATTGTAACCGAAGAAGATAATTTGGAAGACCTTACACAAAAATTAAACATGAGCAAAGAAGAAATTTTAAAATCATCTAATTCCACAGACGGAAACATTTGCGTTGGAGATAAAATAAAGATAAAAGAAGAAAAAAATCTTTTAAATGTAAAAATATTTAAAACAAAAACAGAAGAAGAAGAAACAGAATTCTCAACAGAAACCACAGTAGATCCTACAAAAGGCGAAAATTACAAAGAAGTAACACAAGCAGGCAAAAAAGGCAAAAACAGTGTAACTTACGAAGTAAAACTATTAAGCAATGGTCAAGAAGAAACAAAACAAACAGAAATCGTGGTGCTTGAAACACCCACAACTGAAAAAATAACAATCGGTGCAAAGCAACCGGAAGACGACGGTAAATTAATTTGGCCTGTACCTTTCACTAAAAAAATAACAAGCCCCTTTGGCGTGAGAGGAAAAAGCATGCATAAAGGAATAGATATTTCCTCGCACGGCATAGCCGGAAAAGATATAATTGCTGCAGGAAACGGAACAGTTGAACTGGTTTCTTACAACGCAAAAGGATACGGAAATCACCTTATTATAAATCATGGCAATGGTAAAAAAACTTTATACGCTCACTGCCAAAGTATTAGTGTAAAACAAGGCGACAAAGTTAAAAAAGGTGAAGTAATAGCAAAAGTTGGTACAACCGGAAACTCCACCGGAAACCACTTACATTTTGAAGTAAGAGTAAATGGTTCGGCACAAAATCCTCAACAATATGTTTAAAAAACAAACTTTAAAAGTTTGTTTTTTTTACCGCTTTTTTATTGAAAATAATATCATTTAACTTTATAATTATAATTATTAATTAAAGGGTAACATTATTAAATATTTTAAAAAGGGGTAACACCATTGATTAATAATAAATCTTACTTATATTTGGCGGCAACAGCCGTGACTTCCGCAATTGTTGCATCGCTGGCAACTTTTTTTATAGTAAAGCATGCATTTAATAAAAATAAAACCACCTTTGAAAGCATTGAATCTAATATTTGCTCTATAAAAGACGACATAAAAACGCTTAAAACAAATACCAAACAAAAAAGGCCTCAAACGTTCTACGCAAAAACCACTGAATACACTCAAAATAATCAGGCTAAAAAACAACCCGTTGACGAAGAAAATGAAAATATGAAAAAATTCAACACAATTTTACTTGAAATTCAAGGTCAATCTTTTGATCAAATTCATAAGAAAAACTCAAAAACACTAACTAAATATCTAGAAAGCTCACGCTCTATGGATAATTCCGATTCAAAAGTAGTCCACAAAACAAACGGAAGACCATTTCAAAATATATTGGTTGAAGATTACTACGAAATCGAAGCAAATAAAGTTCGAACTATCTTTTTACCTATTGAAATCAACTCCTTTGACAATTTTTATCACGATGTAGTAAACAGTTCAAGCACAAAAATTGACCTTTTAAAATCACTAAATTTTGGAAATGAAATAAAAAAAGAAGATACTCACATTATTAAAGAAGCAATAGATGCCTATTGTTTAAGCTGTGATATTAAAAACACTGTGAATGATTCGTTAAAATATTTAAATAATAACAGAAGAAAAATAGCTGGCTTTCTAATATCAGAATACACATTACAAAATCATACAAATAGCTATCGAACTTCTTTTGTAACTTTTCAGTAAAATCTTAAAAACACTTTTAATGACCACCCAAAATTATTTTTGAGTGGTTTCTTTTTGATAATTTTCTTGACATTTTATTTAACATGTGTTACATTATATTTAAAATAAACAGAAAAAGGCTTAAAATATGTTTTTAAAAATTAAAAAAATCGCATTCATTATTTCGCTTTCGGCATTTTTAGCAGGTATCATACCATGCATGGCTTCTGCAGGAAACTGCTTTAGCACATCTAATCCATATTACACTTTGGGTTCAAACTCAATAGAAATAAATCGTCTTACACCGATAGAAATTAAAGAACTTATTGACGAGGAAAAGAATGAGTGCATAAACCGTGCACCTGATATTTTTGAATTTGATAACACTTTAATGGGAAAAGTAGATCATAAATTCCTTTTGATTTCACTTATAAAATTAAACTATCTTTTTGATAAATACGAAGATTTTACAACAAATTTTATCAATTATAAAAGAGCACTTAATACGAAATTCAGATTGCAATTTGCTGATGATCGCGCAGCAGTTATGTCAACAAATTTAAATCACCTAAATTTTTGTACAGATACTACTACCATCCTATCGTGCCGGCAGGATTTTGGGTATTCGTGTAAATCCGGATTCAATCCACCAATTGATCGGGGGCACGAATTAGAATATTATATTACACATGAATTCGGCCATCTTATAGAAGTACTTTATACAATTACACCTTACTTACAATACAAAACAATGGACACAATATTTGCTGATATTTATCAAATAACAGAACAATTACACCAAAAATCAAAAAACATAACCGACAGTAATTTTCAGAGGCTACTACTCAAGCAGTTCGAAGAATATGTCGAATTTCAGACTTTGTTCGTTAAACAACAACCTATCGTCTTATGCAACTTTATGATTACTGCTCCAGATAGCATAAAAAACGATATTCTACAAGGCCTTGAGGGCCAAGATAGGAATATAAGCCGTTACGGCTGTAAAGATGCACTCGAATTTTTTGCCGAGGCTTTTGCACACTTGGAATGCACCGATAATCCTGAAAATGTTAATGAAATCGGAAGAAGAATCGAATCCTATATAGTAAATAAAATGGGATATTTACCCAAGGAAAACTCAAAATTTAATAAATAACAAAAAATTAGCTTCCGGCACGAAACACGTGCAGAAGCTTTTTTTATCTTACCAACAAAACCAATTACCAAAAAAACATATTAAAGTAGCGCAGATACAATTACAAAATATTGCACCACCACGAACTTTGATTTCTGTGCGAAGCTCTATTTTCTATTACTCTTCTTATTCTTTCTTTCATTTCTTCACGCGTCAAATTTCCACCAAGGCGCTCTAACACTTTGAATTCATAGTCTATTACAAAATCTTCTACGCTTGCTGCGCTCTCTCCGGTTAATAAGTAGTTACGATAATTCTCCAGTATCATATGCGACATGTCATCGGGACCTCCGCCGCCATTATCGTAAAATAACTTAGATATTCTGTCGTATGGGCATGGATATATCCAATTATTCCTTATCCACAGGCCCAACCCCAGGTGAAATCTCCCTATTTCCCAATCGGAAGCTGCTTTTATCTTTTCTTTTAGTTCTTCCTTTTCTTGCAATAACTCATCAAGCTTCAAACAGCACTCTTCCAGGGTAGCGGGGATTTCAGATATATTAACTGCTTGTGTTTTTCCGCCACCTCCGGCAAAAATACGCAACAATAAAGAAGAAGAAAAAATCACACCAAAACTCAGAATTGTTGATAAAATTTTTTTAAAAAGTTTCATATTAAAATTTCTCCTTATTCGATATACTAATCCCAAGCTCTTAGTATGGTGAGCAACAGCCAAAAAGGCAACGGCCAATTTTTAATAATATACCATTAAATGGTGCGCTATAACGCAAAGCCCTATGGTGTGCAGCTTTAATTTCGGGCCATCTTATCATATATTCTTTAAGTTCCTCTCTTGATTTATGGTGGCCAAGAAAATTATACCAATGATCTATCGCCATATCTTCAATCGAGCATTCTTTACTTTTTCCGTTATTAAGGTAATAACGATAGTTTTCAAATATTATACTTACCATAACAAGACCAGCTTCACCGGAAAAATCAACATTATGAGCATAAAACAAATCGGCAAGCGGACTTGGTCTGTGTCTTCCTGATTCTCCTTGTTCCCCGGGTTCAGGCAAATATAGCCAATAATAGCTCATTCTATAACCAACTCGCATATTAGTGCAACTAATATGGCTTATATAACTCATTCTTTCGTCTGAGCTATGTTTTATTTTTTCTTTTATTTCCGGCTTGTTACGAAGTGCGTCGTCAAGCGCCAAACAACACTCGTCCAAATCATTCGGAGTATGTAAAGCAATAACTCTAAACACCTCATCGTCCCATTCGGCATCCCACTGCTCAAAAGGAGGGTTAATTGCAAAAGCAGATAACGAAGCGACAGAAAAAAGCAGTCCAACACTCATTATTGTTGATAAAAATTTTTTAAACAGTTTCATATTTCAGCATATCCTTTTATATTTTGTTTAATAAAAACGTAAGCACAATTTTGCTACATTATGTCACAACCCATCTTCTAGTGAGGAAAATAATTAGGGTCTATAAGTTATATATCTGTTTAATATTGATATTCACGCAAAAGAGAAATAATTTCAGCGTTATTTTTGTTGAGCGCCTCCTGAATCACATTAAACCTCTTCGCTTTTTGTTCACCTGTAACAACACTTATCAGCAAATTTTTATTAATTAATTTACTATCTAATGCCAAGCGCACCATATCCACATTGTCTTCAAGCACACCCCTTATTAAAAGTTCTTCATTTTTTATTTGTTCTGGACTTTTAACAACTGCTCCAGGTACATCTGTCGGAGGTACAATTATACCCCATTCGTTCTCGTCTAAATCCGTTTTATTTATTCCCCAAATTTTTGTTGTTAGACGGTCTAAAAAATATTTCCATTCTATTGGTGAATCAAACCGAACATATTCATCAGAAGTTATCAACCACTTATTGTGCTCATCCTGCGATAGCTGCCACGCTTTTTGTATTCTCTTTGTTTGTTCTTCATGCTTTACCCCGGAAACTTCACTTAAGTACTTTTCGATTTCTTTATATCCTCGAATACGCGCCTCATAAATTGGGTTCAAACGAAGTTCATATCTTTCCGCACTAACTAAAAGCACTGCAAAACGTGGATCTATATTATATTTTTCTACCGATGATTTAACCATACCAAAATTACCGCTAATAAGTGCTTTTACAAAATCTTCTAAGCCATTGTTACTAAATCTTTCGCAAGTTCTTATTCCAATAATTACGGTTTTATCAATTAAGAATGGCGTACGGACACGTTCTATATTGGTTTCGGAAATAACCACATATTGATCGCCAAATAATCCGGGCATTTTGGTGAATTCAGTTTGTGACGCACTGCAATTAGGTGGCATGAATAAAAAATGTTTCTGCTCCGCTAAATTATAAGCAGTTTCAAGATGTTTGGCTACCAATGGATGTTTAAGCAACTCATCTTTAAATATAAACATTTGTTGTTTTTCTTCTTCATTTTCACTATTGGTAATAACATGCACCCAAGATGTAAGATCTATTAGGTTCGTTTCCATTGCTTCATTTACCAAATCAATATTATCGGTCAATATCCCACAAATAAGTTTGGCCTGCGCTTCACGCTGCTTCTCTAAAAATGATGCAATAGAATCCGTTTTCTCCCAATCACACTCCACACCTAATATTTCAGTTTTTCCCCATTTCAAAGGCTTATCAAACATAATGTCTTCTTGCTTGTCTTTAAAAACAGGTTCGCCAATTTTTTCACCAAAACCAAATGAGAACCCGCTTTCGTTGTCTCCTCCGGCAAAAACACATGAGGAAAAAGCAGAACAGAAAATTATAATAAAAACCAATGCAACATGTAAAATTTTTTTAAATAGTTTCATATTAAATCATTCCTTATATGCTTATAATATTTTTAGATAACTAAATAAAATTGTAACACAAATTAAACTATATGTCAACATAAATTGCTATAAAACAATCCCCCACAGAAATACTGAGGGGGGAATTGCATTAAAAAAATTTGGTCGAGGTGACAGGATTTGAACCTGCGGCATCTACGTCCCGAACGTAGCACTCTACCAAGCTGAGCTACACCTCGATATTTTTACTTTGGCTGCGGAAGAAGGATTCGAACCCTCACAAACAGAGTCAGAGTCTGCTGTGCTACCGTTACACCATTCCGCACCACTACTAATTAATTTTATCAAAATACTCCAAACGTGTCAAGCCGAGAATATTAAAGTAATAACTTATAATTTTTATTCATAAACTTATAAACAGATATTTTTGTAAAAGAATTATCTCTCTATTAAATATGCTTTCGGGAGGTACAAAATGAATGCCGTTTTAAAAAAAAAGATAATTTGTTTTTCTTCTGATATTTTAGCGTTTGGCTCTATTTTTACCGCAACGTTTTGTTTATTTTTAAAATTAAAAAGTGTAAAAAACTACAATTTTGACAACTTAAATTTATTTGCGGCAAAATCTGTGTTTTCCCCCGGGATAAATTTTGAAAATCTTAAAAATAATATCTTTTGTAATTCTAATTTAAATAATATTCACCCCGGCAGTGGAAACAATAATTCTAACCCGCAAAACAAACTGCCCGACTCCCCCATTAAACCATTTAATATGGATTTGCCCGGCGTTTCCGGGACAAACGAGCCAAGCGACGAATATCATGACCCAAGCGAAAAAACCTATAAAATTATAGAAAGTCAGTTCGGATCATCAGGAACAAGGCACGAAAACTTTTTTGTAAAAAATACTACGGGTCAAAATATAAATATCGGTGCGGAGCTTGGCAAAAAACCTGATGTGCATATAAAAGACACCAACCAACCGCAGGTTTTAATCTTCCACACGCACACTTCGGAATCTTATATGAACAAAGATCAAAATTTTTTTTACGAAAATTTTTACCCTCGTTCACTGGACAACCAAAAAAATGTAACCCGGGTCGGAGAGGCTATAACAGAAAAGCTTATAAAAAACGGAATTAACACCATCCATGACATGACATACCACGACAATCCAACTTACAACGGTTCTTATTCACGAGCGGCCAAGACCATAAAAGGTTACCTGGAAAAGCACCCGTCTTTGCAAGTGATAATTGACATTCACCGCGACAGCCTCGGCTCAAAAGAAAGCGGAAAAATAAAGCCTACTTTTAAATATAACGACAAAAAAGCCGCTCAAATGATGATTGTTTCAGGTTGCGACCCGGATAATTCCTTGGGATTTCCGGAATGGGAAAAGAATTTAAGGCTGGCGCTGAGGCTGCAAAAATACTGCGAAACCATGTTCCCCGGCATCACGCGGCCGCTTAACTTTGCAAAAGTAAAATACAATGAACACCTAACCCCCGGCTCACTACTCATTGAAGTCGGAAGCGATGTAAACACTCTTGAAGAAGCCGTTAACACCGGAGCTATGATTGGCGAAGCGCTTTCAAAACTATTAAACGATTTAAAAAAAGAAGGATGATTTAACTTGAAAATTAGCAACAACTTAAAAACATTTTTTGTTTCTATGTTTTTAACAATTCATGTACTTGCCCTTTTTGCCGGGCTGGTAATAGTTGAAAAAAGTGCAGAAGAAATTATAAAAGAAAAAAATTCTGATTTTTTAACGTACACTAAAAACAGTGCGGGAAGATATGAAATAAAACTTCATTTTATGGGTAAAAATTTTATTTTTAATGTTTAATTTTAAATAACATGGTATAATTAAAATAGTTAGACGAAAATTTTAATAACACGCAAAGGAAAAACTATGTATAAAAAGAAAAATATATTAATAATTGTATTTTTTGCGTCCTTAATTTCCTTAGGAATGCTTCTAAACGCTTGTGCTGAAGAGACACCTTCAGAAAGCAGCCAAATAAATACGGAAGAAACGCAAATACCGCAAGCCCCCAAAAAACCCAAAAAAGACAGCACCCCTAAAAAAGAAAAACCTAAAAAAAATAACCAAAATGACCCAAAAACCTCGCAACAAAAAAACGAAAGCACAAAAAGTGCAGAACCCCAAGAAAAAAACGAAACCAACACAGATCAAGAAAACCAAAAACAAGAAGAAAAAAACCTTGATTTGCCAAATGTAAAAAATTCGGAAGTGCAGTTAAAACCATATTTTTCTCAAATATCACAAAACACAGAGGGAAAAAGCATTCTAAAAACATTAATTTCGTGGGCATTAATCCTTGCAGGGATAATTTTAATATTAAAAGTGATATTTTCAAACAGAAAAATACCGAAAAGCTATACTTTTAATAAAAAAAGCAAACACACAATCATACCACACAAAGGAAAGCCAAACAAATATAACCTATGATTTTACTTAAAAGCAAGGAGATAAAGAACTTTATGAAAAACAGCAAAATAGACAACTTAAACGGCATTAAAAAAATCCATTTTATCGGAATAGGCGGTTCGGGGATGTTCCCACTTGCGCAAATTTTAAAGCAAAATGGGTTTGAAGTAACGGGTTCTGACGTATACGAATCCGATACTTTGGAAAAAGTGAAAAAATTAGGAATAAAAGTAAATTTAAGCCAAGAAAAAGAAAATGTTTCAGACCAAGATTTGGTTGTTTTTTCGGCAGCAATTAAAGAAACAAACCCGGAAATTTGCGCCGCCAAAGAAAAAAACATTCCAATTATTGAAAGAAGCGTTATGCTGGGAATTATTTTTAACAAGTATAAAAATTCCGTTGGCATAGCAGGAACTCACGGAAAAACTACTACAACGTCCATGATAACAACTGTGCTTTTAGATGCGGGAAAAAGCCCAACCGCAGTTATTGGAGGAATGCTGCCGAAGCTCGGCTCAAATGCGGCAGCAGGAAATTCTGATATTATTGTGGCGGAAGCCTGCGAATATGTGGACAGCTTTTTATGCTTAAACCCCAGAATTTCGGTAATCACAAACGTAGATGCCGACCATTTGGATTATTTTAAAACATTTGAAAATGTAAAAAAATCATTTAATAAATTTGCAAATCAAACAAGCGATTTAGTGGTACTAAACGGTGACGACAAAGGCGCACTTGACAGCACCAAAAATATAAAAGCCAAAAAAGTAACCTTTGGATTTAGTGATAACTGCGATTACTGCGCCAAAAATATTAAATTTGATGAAAAACAATTTTCCACTTTTGATATATACAAAAATGGTAAAAAAATAGCCGAAATTTCGCTCTCTGTACCGGGAAATCACAATATATATGACTCTTTGGCGGCTTTTATAGTCTGCGAATACTTGGGAGTTTTGCCGGAAGATATTGCTTCTTCTTTAAAAAACTTTTCGGGCGCACACAGAAGATTCGAAATACTTGCAAACATAGGCGGAATCACCGTAATTGATGACTTTGCACACCACCCGGCCGAACTGGAAACAACGCTTTTGGCGGCTTCTAAAATGGGATTTAAAAGAGTTTGGGCAATTTTTCAGCCGCATACTTATTCACGCACCGCTATGCTCCTTGATGATTTTGCCAAAGCACTTTCTATCCCGGAAAAAGCTATAATTTCAGAAATTCTTCCCGTACGAGAAACAAATACTTATGGTATTCATTCGGAAGATTTGGTCAAAAAAATTCCGGGCGCCGTTTATATCCCAACTTTTGAAGAAATCACCGATTATATTATAAAAAATGCATCAAACGGAGATTTAATCATAACAATGGGCGGCGGAAATATTTACAAATGTGCGGGTGAAATCGTCAAAAAACTGAAAGAAAAAAATAATTGAAATATTTTCAAAATAGCTATATCATAATACTTAGCAAACTAAAGAAAGGAAGTTTTAAAAAATGGCAGTATCATTTGAAAACAGCAACACAAAAATAAACCTTATGAAAGCATTTGCAGGAGAAAGCCAAGCAAGAAACCGCTACACTTTTGCGGCATCAAAAGCTAAAAAAGAAGGCCTTGCAATAGTAGAAAGGGTGTTCACTTTTACGGCGGATCAAGAAAAAGAACACGCTAAATTATTTTATAATAAATTAAAAGAACTTCACGGCCAAACGATTGAAATCACAGGCGATTTCCCGATTGATATTTATGAGAAATCCTTAGATTTATTAAAATGCGCACGCCACAACGAATACGAAGAGTACAACGACGTTTATAAATCGTTTAGCGAAGAAGCAAAATCAGAAGGCTTTGAAGATATTGCTCAGTTATTTGAAAGAGTTGCAGAAATTGAAAAAGTTCATGGCGACAGATTTAATAAATTTATTGAGCATATAGAAAGCGACACACTTTTTAGGTCCGAAAACGAAGTCCGCTGGATTTGCCTTAATTGTGGCGAAATTATTACAGCAAAAGAAGCTCCAAAAATTTGCGAAGTATGCAATCACGGCATTGGTTACCAAATGCGCCACGACTGGATTTTAATTTAATAAAGGTTGACATACGCACAAATTTAGTGTAAAATAAAATTACCAAATAAATTGCCGAGGCAAGCTGAAAACAGCTTGAATTCGGCAAAAATTTTATAGAAAGAGGCTGTTAAAATGGCAAAAGAAAGAACTTACATTATGCTTAAACCGGACTGCGTAAAAAGGAAATTAATAGGAAAGGTAATTGCAAGAATCGAAAAGAAAGGCTACACCATATCAAATATAAAAATGATGAACCTTGATGAAAAAATTCTTCGTGAGCACTACGCACACATTGCAGACCGTCCGTTTTTCCCGGATATACTTTCTTATATGACTTCCGGGCCGGTTGTCGGAATGATAGTTGAAGGTGAAAACGCCGTTAAAGGCATGAGAATAATAATGGGCGCAACAAAATTTGAAGAAGCAACCGCAGGAACAATCCGCGGAGATTTTGCAATGAGCACATCAGAAAACATCATCCACGGCTCAGACTCGCCGGAAAACGGAGAAATTGAAATAAAAAGATTCTTTGGCGAAAACGCTTAATTAAAAACAAAAAACAGCCTCGGAAATTACTCCGAGGCTGTTTTATTTACTGATTTTTTAAAAAATCTTTCATTTCTTTATACATTTCAATTTGATTGTGCAATTTTTTAACTAACTCTTTAATATTATTTTTAACACGAGGATCGTATAAAGAAATTAATTTTTTTAATTCTCCTCTATAGTTTGCTATAGAACTTAAAAGATTTACAAGAGCACTATAAGCGTTAATTGCAGTGTTTAATTGAGAAATATATTTGTTATAATTATTTTTATCATCGGCTATTTTTTTAAAATGCGAGCAAGACGATACTTTTTCATTGGTCTTACACGTATAAAGTGTTTTCTGAATATTAACATCTAGTGCATAAAATGCTTTACCGCAATCATTAATAAATTTGCAAATGTCTTTTAGCCGTTTGCCTGTTTTAGACAATCTTTTTTTAATATATTCTTTTACCGTTTCGTTTTGTGAGAAATTCTTAATAAACATATTACCAAAAGGGTCATCATCAGTAAAAGCTTTAGCTAATTTTTCTATTTTATTGTCATCATACTTGGCTTTACCAGATTCATCAACACCAAGAAATTGTTTTTCTCCCTTTTTAGTGTCATCCATACGCAATTCACTTTGCATATTTACACACTTTTGGGCAAATTTAAATAAATTATCTAAACCCTTAAGAAGATTTTTTTCATTGTCCAATTCAATTATACGTGGCCTTTTCTTTTCATCTTCTTCGTTTTTATATTTATTATATATCTTAGAATATAAATCAACAATTTTTTTATTATCGGTTTTAATCAATTTTTCAACTTCTGTCATTTTTTTTAGTTTCTCTTGGGGCGAAAAATCCTTAAACAACTCATGATCCGGCAATTTGCTGCTATATTTTTTAAAATTACTGTGCAGTTGCTTAATTATTTTTTTGGACTGAGAAAACATTCCGAATTTGTGGTTTTTTAAAGTATTATATACTCTTAATTCCAATGTTTTAACTGTGCTTTCAAATTTAGAATATGGACTTAAATCATTTTTATCACTAGGAACCTCAAATAACCCTGTTGAATTGGGCTCTTCAGGATCAGCAAACCAATTAAAGGTATTAAAATCACTTGTTTTAGACATTAAAATCATCCTTTCTGTTTTAATTGCATCAATTTTATAACACAAAAAACAGAAAGTCAATACTCAATTTGTATAAAAAACATAAATTATTTTTGAATCGATTTTAATTCGCTTTCGGTTAAATCTCTCCACCTGCCGGGCTTAAGCATGCCGAGCTTAAGCGTGCCTATTGCTACACGTTTTAAGCGTGCGACCTCCAACCCCACAGCTTCACACATTTTTCTGATTTGCCTGTTTTTACCCTCTGTTATAGAAATTTCTAAAACTGCCCTTTCTTTTTCCTCGGTTACAACGTCCACCTGAGCAGGAGCAGTTTTTCCCGAATCTATTTCTATTCCCACGCAAAGTTTTGTAAGTTGCTCCTCGTTAATTCCCGGGCGAACTGTAACTCTGTATTTTTTCCAAATATTTTTTGACGGGTGTATAAGATTATTGGCAAAATCGCCATCATTTGTCATTATTAAAAGCCCCTCGGAATCTTTATCGAGCCTACCAACGGGATAAACTCTGTCCGGTATATCTTTTACCAAATCCGCAACGCATTTTCTGCCTTTTTCGTCATTCATCGTCGTTACATATCCCCTGGGTTTATAGAGCATTATATAATAATTTTTATCCTCTTTAAGTTCTATTTTTTTACCATCTACAAAAACTTTATCACCAGAAAAATCCGCCCTCATACCAAGCTCTGCTACTTTGCCATTTATTTTTACTCTGCCCGATTTAATAAGCTCCTCTGCTTTTCTCCTTGAACCAAACCCACAAAGCGAAATATATTTTTGCAAAACAACTTTTTTATTTACGTCCATTTTTTCTCCTTTATAACTTTTATTTACCGCCAAGAAGTTTCCTGAACAAATCAACAATTCCATAGAAAAAATCAAACTTTTTAACTTTGATTTTTTTCACTTCTCGTAATGATAATATATCATTTTTCCCCACAATCTTTCCATCTAAATAGTATACCACTTTTCCCACAATTTGTCCTCTTTCAATCGGAGACTCCAAAACTTCCGGGATTTCCACCTGCCTGGTTATTTTTAGTTCATCTCCCTTTTTAAAAACAGCGGAAAATTCCGAACCACACTCGCACTCCAAATTTCCCTCCGAGCTATTTTTTAAAGGAACCGAAATTTTAAAGCCTACATCGCAAAATTTTTTTGAAACTGTATTTTCAAATCCAAAATTATAAAGGTTAGTATGATCATCCCAATCATTTGGCGCATTTAAAGTTACGCAAATAAGCCTTACGCCGTTTTTTTCTGCGCAAGAAACCAGGCACCTCCCTGCCAATTTTGTAAAACCTGTTTTTACCCCTATACATCCATCATAAAGTCGCAAAAGTTTATTGTGGTTTTTCAGCCGCACTGTTTTATTTGGACTTAAAAATTTAACCGGCATGCTTTTTTGAGATGCAATTTTTAAAAAATTTTCGTTTTCCATAGCGTAAGCACCCAAAATTGCCATGTCTTTTGCCGTTGAGTGGTGATTATCTTTGTCAAGGCCGGAGGGCGTAGAAAATTTTGTGTTTTCCATGCCTATCATCTTGGCTTTTTCGTTCATTAAATCTAAAAAATTATTCACATCTCCGCCAACCGCTATTGCTGCAGCATTTGCGGCATCGTTTCCGGAGCAAAGGAGCATCCCTTGCACAAGGGCTTCCAAGTTTACTATATTTCCCGCTTTAAGCCCCATTGAAGTACCTTCTACTCTCACCATTTCTTCTGTAATTTCTATTTCTTTATTTCCGCATGCTTCCATATGCTCAAGAGCTAAAAGCGAAGTCATTATCTTTGTGGTGCTTGCCATCGGCAGCGGCTCAGTTTCGTTTTTGTTCCAAATAATGCTCCCCGAATCGGCGCAAATTAAAATTCCTGACTGTGCGGAAATATCAAGTGCACCCAAAAAAATCACAGAAAAATTTAAAAGAGCTGCAAACAAAAGAAAAACTAAGAATATTTTTTTAAATTTATTCATCTAAAAAAGCAGAATGTTCATTTTATCTGCCATGTTCACCCCTATTTTTGTTTTATATAAAAACATATGCAAAACAAAATGCTAAATTTCCAACTTAATTTAAATACTATGAATTAATTTAATTTTTTTTGCAAATAATATCATCATGGAAATTTATGGATAGGGCAGGTGAAATAATGCAATACAACAAAGTTAA
>JAFQXU010000016.1 GCA_017406805.1 Clostridia bacterium
ATTTGTATCGATAAGGTCTGGAAATTCCCTATATAACAACGTCTGATGACGGGCTATTTTTTATGTTCAATTTTCTTAAGTGTTTAGGAATAGATAACAAATCAAATTTGTATTCACCAAGAAACGTAATATGCTCCCAATTAATAGGAGAAATATGGTTCATATAGTTGGTTACTTCTGGATCTATTTTCACTAGATAATCATAGGCTTCTTGTAAATAGACGGCGTTCCATATACTAAGGGGTCAATGGAACAACTTTACGGAAAGTTGCGGTATGATCGATTACAAAAAAATAGAAACATTGATTTAACAGCATTTGTACTTTTTTAGGCTTTAACATTCCAAAAATTGTCTGGAACAATTGAACGAAAAGTTGCGGTATCTTTTAAAAACCGAACAATGTCTATAATTATAAAGGTCTAAAAGTTAAACTTTTACCCTTAATTTAGACTACTTCACATAATCCACATTTTACCAAGTACCATGTCCCGTAAGCGTTACAGCCTGATAGATTGTGAAAACGAAGTGGTCTAGTGGACTAACTCTATTGAAAGGCTGTTAATCGGCTCTTTTGAATGTACAAGAGATTGTGAAAATTAAAGCCTTAAACAGAATAAAGGGATCTGTTTTCCAAAATGAAATAGCGACGAATGAGGATTACTATTCTTTAATCATTCGCATTTACACCGCAACTTTTCGTAAAGATGTTCCATTGACCCCTACCATTACAAATATTCTGTTGAAAATCTTTATAAAATAAGGGTTTATAAACTATATACTGTATGGATTATATGGGATATTTCAGAAATTCTGTAAACCATTTTATCTCACTAACAAGAAAAAGTATGCACCGAGTAAAAAGGGTTCATGCTTTTTTTGCGCTTAAAATACATTCTAAGACGTTTTAGACTAAACACGACTTCTTATCAGCAAACCACCTTAAAATTGATTCTAGGGTAGTTTTTTTGCGTTTTAGCTCTATTCAAATGTCCTCGTCACATGTTGATTTAAAAAAACTTAAAAAACGGTTAGCAAAAAATGTCCTAAAAGCCTTGGTAAGCTCGTATAGCTTGTTTGTGCGTATTTCTCTTGAATCATGAGTAAAAGTGTTGTAGTGAGCTTAAAAGTAGGTTCTAAGAGAGAAAAAGGGTTAGGTTGTGAGTGAGGGTAGCGAAAGGAACTTGTTTCTGCCAATGCTTTTGATTTTATAAAATTCTTGAGCTTGCGTAGCAAGTTTCCTTTTTGTCTTGGTTTCATTTTACTCAAAGGACTTGCCTGCAAGTCGACCTTTTTTGACTCTGGGACCTTTTAATATACTTTTAATAAACTTTTAAGAGCTTTTAAAACCTTTTAGGCGCTCTGTACTACTTGGGGCTGTAAGCGTGTAGCGTTATTAAAACATGGTTTTGTTGCTATTAAAACATGGTTTTGTTGCTATTAAAACATGGTTTTGTTGCTATTAAAACATGGTTTTGTTGCTATTAAAACATGGTTTTGTTACAATTAAAACATGGTTTTAAAAAATCGTATGTTTTAATTGTGGAGGTTTAAATTATGAGTAATGAAATAGTCCGGTATAACAACGTTATGAACGATGTTAGTTTTAGAAAATTTACACCTATTGAGTTTGATTTATTTTTTTCTCTTTGTGCAAAAATGAAACGATTAGGTACCGAAACAATTGTTCTAACATTTGATGAAATCAAAGACCTTATTGGTTATTCATCTCGCAACAAAGAGAGGTTTGTTGCTGATTTAGAAAGTATGTATAGCAAATTATTAAATTTAAATTTTAGATTTGAGGATGAAAATATTATTGTTAGATTTGTATTATTTAATCGCTATGAAATAGACAAAAAAAAATCAACGGTTACAATCAAAGTTAATACTGATTTTGAATTTATATTAAACGAAATCACAACAAATTTTACTCGTTACGAATTGCAATCTTTCACTGAATTGAAAAGTAGCTATTCAAAATCTATGTACCGTATTTTAATGCAATTTCGGTCCACTGGTTTTTATAAAGTCACTATTGATGAATTTAAGCGTATTTTAGATATCCCCGAGAGTTATAAAATGGGAAATATCGATCAATATATTTTTAAGCCTATCAATAAAGAATTAGCTCCTTTATTTGACTATTTTGAAATAAAAAAGATTAAGAAAAAAGGACGTGGTCGAGGTGGCGTTGTTTCGCACTTCGAATTTTATTTCAAAGAAAAAAAGAACCTGAAGGTTCCTCTTCACAATTGGACTGAGGACTAAAAAAGAAGAAGTACCCCAACCTGGAGTTACTTCTTCTTTTTTTATTATTATATTGGAGCAAAAGGTTTTTCCGATAATTATTAATTTGTACGTTCAAACAATGCCATGTAACCGATGTCTAATTTAATCTGATTATCTTTATTTTTAACTTTCAGAACATCTGTACTTGTTATATCTCTATCTGTATAATTTAATTTTAGCTGTCCATATTTTTTGTTGCTAGCTTTTTTTGAATCAAAATTATACCCTATTTTAACTTGTTTTTCATCTTCGTAAGTGATGGTAGCTAACCCATTTGACTCAAATTCAATTTTTTTTATAATTGAGTACGAACTATTTGCATCAATATCTTTTGAAATTGATGTCCAAGTTCCTTCTAATTCAAATTTTTTTGTGGTTGTACAAGCAGCTACAATTGGTACAATCAGAAAAAGTAAAAGTGCTATTTTTAATTTGTGCATAATAATACCTACCTTCTTTATTCTAATTTAATAACCAATTCATTATTAATTTTTAACATAAGAATACGAATAATACGATACTACAGTTCTTTTACTAGGTCCAGTTGGAGCAGTAACTGTCTTTGTTACTCTTCCAACTGGTCTGTAACCATTTGGAACACTAATGTACTTGTAAGTATACCACGCGTAATCATTAAACCATAAATTATCTCTTGAAACTTGGGATTGAGATTTTCTGTCAACTACGTAGTATTGAGCTGCCCTAGTCTGTGGTTGTTTTACGTCATCACTGACTGCGTTAACTGATAGTGGTGATGTAAAAGGAATAACTAAAAATAATAAAGATAAAAATAAAAACTTCCTCATATTTAACCCCTCCTTTTTAATCTTATTTTAAAAATTTCATTTTGCAAGTGCTTTTTTCAGAAAAATATTATTATGTATCTACCTAAAATTGATAAACAAGTACAATAATTTGTTATTTAAATTTTATATATATATCTGTAAATTTCACAAGAAATTTACTCTTTAAAACGTATTCAAATCACTATTCCCAATCTATACCAGTTCAAAATCACAATCTTTTCGTCTGTGCCCCTTGCGGGGCTTGGTACTTGGTAAAATGGGCATTATGTAAAGTCTCTCGACCTCGAGGGACTTTTTCGTTATTTAATTTTTAAAAACACAAGATTTTTCACAACCGGACCTATACTCCTAAATAAATTACTTTCGAAATATCAATTCTTAAGTTATACTGAATTTGTATAAAAGGTGGTGATAAATAAAATGAATGAAAAAAAGTTAGTTACATGCAATGGAGCTGTTGGACTTGTAGGAGGTATATTTCTTTTAGTTGCGCCCCTATTTCTATTTGGATCGGTTGTTAGTGATTTAAGTTCTTCCGGATTGAACAATAGTGTTAATATAGGAGCAACAAGTACATTATCATTACTAATATTGATAGTTAAAATAGCAATTTTAGTTTTAGGGATTATTGGTGCGGTCAAGTTGAAACACTCCGATAAAATCGCATCAGCTCCAAGTGTTTTACTTATTGTTGGTGGTGGAGTATCTCTTATACCTTTTTTAGGATTTATTGGCGGAGTTGTTTCTATCGTCGGCGGTTCAATCTATTTAGCAAATCTCAAAAAATTTAATACCTAAATTTTTTATTTCGCTTTATTAATTTTATTTTTAAAATCTAACTAATAGTGATGCCCGGGATTAAGGGGTCAGGGGACTAATAAAAAAAGCTCTTTAAAAAAGGGATTTTTCTAGTTTAATTTAGATTTTTGCAATCTGATTATGTATTTGTTATAATTTGAATAATGAGAAGCATTGGTTCGATCCAATTCAATAAAAGTAGCCCCACCGTTTCCGCAAACGGTGGGGCTTTTTCTGTCTAGCGTTGCAAGTACAGACTTACAAGAGTGGTTACAACGGGCACACTAATCGCAAGTAACGGAATAATAATTTTACTCCATAATGCCATACGTGCTTCTTTTTGCCGAATCCGCATTCGGTCTTTTCGAGATTCTAGCATTGGTTCAATCCTCCTCTCACGCTGTGACTTCACGTGCAAGAGGACTTGCAACAAAATCTAGTCTATCATGTTTCTAACGATTGATGGGATTTTTAAGAAAGAGCATAAGGAAAAGTGTACCCACTTACGTGAGAAACCTAGCAATGCTAGGAGTTTTTCGTGGGTACACTTTTTTCATAAAACCGTCAATGAACCGAGCAAAAACCGTCAGTAAATCTCGCTTTTTTTTGATCCATTCGAACACATGTCTTGTTCTTTGCCCCTTCGGTTGCTATACTTTTAGTAAGAGAGTAAATGTCGATTTCTTAATTTAAAGCACTTTTTTTTACTCAAATTTAGAACAAAAATAAACTTGATAGACACTACTATTCTTTGTTATTATATTGATATTCAGTTTTGATTTTTTTACAATTTCCCAATTTTTAGATTCTTCTAACTGTAATTAATCTCTATGCAAGATACCCTGATTATTTAATCAAGTTCTTGCTTAAAAATAAGTTCGCATATTAACTAACTAAACATGTGACTCTTTTTTATCCACTACCGACAGGCCATTTTGTTCGGTAGTGGATATTTTTTTGTTCCACAAATTCCGTAAGTGTGACTACACTTGCAATGCTTGCAGCAAACCTTCCCCTAAAAACTGAAGGGGAAAAACTCCTGAAGTGCGCACTTACACAAACTCAAAAGTTTGGTTGCTGAAGCAAAATAAAAAGGATCTGGTCAACGACGTTTTTTTCGTTTTGCAAGCAGAGCCACATGCTAGCATGTGGCAATTTTTTATCCGCCATCGACACAAAAAAATTGTCGGTGGCAGATAATCTTTTTTGGATTTCCCAATCCCTTAAAAACAAAAATCGAAAAAAATTCTCCCGACCAATTGACAAAAATTGACAACAGTCAACGATTAAAAATTCGCAACATGGGGACATGTTGCTCTGCTCGCAAAAGGAAAATATACCGTCAAAAAAAACTGTCAGAGACTTGAATCAACTCTCGATTATTTTCCTTTAGCACCGTTGACTTTCGTCAATGTATAAGTGCACCCTGTTCTAAAAAATTATCGGCTCATTTTTAGGGGTTGATCAGATTTATTTTTTCTGAAGGTTTCCCTTTTCAAAAACCCACGTGGGAAATTCGACCTCGGCAGAGACCAGGTGCACAAAAAAAGTGAGGTGCGTATAAATGGGCACTCCTCCAGTTTTCGATTTTATCAAACTATCTTGTGACAGCTAACTATGAAGTCTGTTCCCCTTAAACTTCTAGTTATTTTCTTGTTTTTGTGCTAAAATAATCCCATACATAAAGAACTACGTCTACGTTTGCCACCTCGCGAATGTCTGCGCAAGCAGAACATTCTAGCGAGTGTGAGCACAAAGTAGACTAAGCCCCCTACACTAATAGGGGGGTAATCTGCGAGAATATACAAATGGATTATAAATAAATATTCAGCTTCGTATATTTAAAAAAATTAAAACCGAGCGTTAAAGTGGATAGAATCCGCAAGTCGGAGACTTAGCGAGGGCGGGCGCAAGCCCGCTAGAACCACCGTCATGTAACACGGGGGTAGATAACACCTATACCAGGGGTCAATGGAACATCCTTACGGAAAGTTGCGGTATGATCGATTATTAAAAAAAAGAAACGTTGATTTAACAGCATTTGCAATTTTTCAGGCTTTATTGTTCCAAAAATTGTCTGGAACAATTGAACGAAAAGTTGCGGTATCTTTTAAAACCCGAACAATATCTATAATTACAAAGGCATAAGATTTAAAATTTTGCCTAGTTCACATAATCCACCTTTTACCAAGTACCATGTCCCGTAAGCGTTACAGCCTGATAGATTGTGAAAACGAAGTGGTCTAGTGGACTAACTCTATTGAAAGGCTGTTAATCGGCTCTTTTGAATGTACAAGAGATTG
>JAFQXU010000017.1 GCA_017406805.1 Clostridia bacterium
CTAGTTTCTATCGTGTGTTGTTTAATTTTCAAGGTCCTTTCGCTCTTTTTTTCGAGCGCTTTTTTATATTATCATATTTTTTGCAGCCATGTCAACACCTTTTCTCCCCCTTTTTTTACTTTTGGCGTTTTTGATAGTTTTTTAAAAAAACTTATTCAAAAATATTTAATATCAACATTTATGTTCTGTAAATTCCAAGTTTAAATTTTTGGACGGCATGCAAATATTTGTAATCCTTCCATTTTCATCCAGCGTAAAATTAAATTTTTCATTTTCACACACAATCCCAAGGCCTTCTTTATTTTTTGTTATTTTACTCTGATTTTCCGCATTACTTACACAGTCCAAAAAGCTTAAAATATAAAAAACATATGAATTTTTTTGAAACGGCATCATGTTATACTCTGCAACCAGGCTATTTTTAGAAAGCTC
Organism: Clostridia bacterium; assembly: GCA_017406805.1. Taxonomy (GTDB): domain Bacteria; phylum Bacillota; class Clostridia; order Oscillospirales; family Acutalibacteraceae; genus UMGS1491. The sequence goes on from JAFQXU010000017.1 coordinate 433, forward strand.
ATACTTACCGCCGGCAACCGAATAAGAAAGGCCTTTTAGATTTTCCGGGCTACTAAAAGTCAGCGTTGTAACTCCTTCCGGAGTATGCACTAAAGTACCGATATAATCGTCCTGGCCATCTAAGCTGATTTTTATTTTGCTTTCAAAGTTTGTTACGATTTCTTGATTTTTGTTAAAAATATTTTTTTCACATCCTGCCATTAATGCTGCCATTAAAAAGCCAATAAACATAAAAAAATATTTTTTCACCATATCACCTTTTATTTTTCTAATTTTAAAAACGCTTTATAAAGGTTATTTATTAAATCTGTTGGGGTTACAGAAAAAGACGAAAATTTTTCCTTACAAATATCTCCCGCAAGCCCGTGAATATAAACTGATATTATACCGGCGTCTATTGGAGTGGTACCTTGAGCCAAAAATGCACCAATCATACCGGAAAGGACATCTCCGCTGCCGCCTTTTGCCATTGATTCATTTCCTGTTTTATTTACATAAATAACCCCCTCTTTATCCGAAATTACCGTTCCGTGAGCCTTAAGCACCACCGTAACACCATATTTTTTTGCAAATTTCCCGGCATATTCAGCTTTTTTTAGCACGATTTCCTCTGTTTTTTCTTTATTTAGTCTGGACATTTCTTTTGGGTGCGGCGTAAAGATAATCTCCGCACGAGCTTCTTTTAATATATCTATGTTTTCAGATATTACATTTATTCCATCGGCATCAATTATCATTGGGCGTGTGCATTTTCTTATCATATTAAAAACTATTTTCTTAGTTTTTTCATTCCAACCCATACCGGGGCCAATCAGCACTGCCGTACTTTTTTTGGACTTTTCTAAAATAATTTCTTCTATATTCTCTTCGTTTTTATACGGAAAAATTAACGCTTCGGGAACATTTGGCACAATAGCATTATAAATCGACTCCGGAATGGCGGCCTCTATTAACCCCACACCGCATTTTGTGGCAGCATGAACCGCAAAACAAGCGGTTCCAGGCATTTCTTCGCTCCCGCAAATGCAAAGAAGCCTCCCGAAATCCCCTTTGTTGGATTCCGGGAAGCGTACGGGCAAAAGGCTTTTTACCATTTCTTTATCAATTAATTTTAAATATTCGTACTTGTTCATCTTTTTACTCCTTTTTAGATTCATTTTTAAAACATATAACCACAGCACTTGCAAATTCTTTTGTATGAGTTAAACTAACCGAAAATTCATACTCACCTTTTCCCCATATTTCCAGCGCTTTACCAGACAAAAAAATATACGGCCTGCCTAATTCACTTCTTAAAATTTGAACTTCTTTAATATCAAGCCCTCTAAAACCTGTTCCAACTGCTTTTGCAAACGCTTCTTTTGCGCAAAAATTTGCGGCAATGCTTTGAGAAATAAAATTTTTGTTTTTTAGCTGATCGTATTCTTCTTCTCCCAATATAAAGTTTAAAAACCTTGGATTTTTCATTGATTTTTTAATTCTGGCAATTTCAACCATGTCTATTCCCACACTGTACAAATTTTACCCCCCTTTTATATTATCATCTGAGATTTAGAATCAGATCCTCTTTTAAATATACTGTCAATTTTTTTATTTATGAATTTAAAACTTGGATCAGAAAAATCAAGCTTTGAAATATCCGCAGCTTCCTGAGCAGATTTAATAATTCCTATATCTTTATATGAAGTAACAATATTTACATTTGGCACACCATGCTGATTTACGCCAAAAAAATCTCCCGGCCCACGAAGTTTTAAATCTTCTTCGGAAAGGTAGAACCCATCTCCCGAACTGACCATTGCGGAAAACCTTCTTTTTGAGTCATAACTTTTAGAATCAGAAATCAAAACGCAGTATGATTTTAAGCTGCTTCTTCCAACTCGTCCTCTTAACTGATGAAGCTGTGAAATTCCAAATCTTTCAGCATTTTCTATTACGATAATTCTTGCTTTAGGAACGTCTATTCCAACTTCTATCACGGTTGTAGAAACGAGTATTTTAATTTTACCGTTTATAAAATCTGACATTATCAAATCTTTTTCTTGGGATTTCATTTTGCCGTGCAAAACTTTAACTTCATCTTTATTAAAGCCATTTCCAATCATTTTTTCGTAATAACTGTTTACATCAATAATATCATTTTCGTTTTCATCAATGCTTGCACAAACAATATAACACTGCCCGCCTTCATTTACTATATTTTTTATAAAATTCCACACTCTGTACCTTTTTGAACTATCCACAGAAAAAGTATCGATTTTTTGCCTGCCGGGAAGAATTTCATTTAAAACAGAAATATCCAAATCACCGTATAAAATAAGCGCTAAACTCCTTGGAATCGGAGTTGCGGACATAACCAAAACATGTGGCGCAACACCTTTGTTTATAAGTTTTGCACGTTGATTTACTCCAAACCTGTGCTGCTCATCGGTAACTATTAAACCCAAATTTTTAAACGCAGTATTATCAGAAATCAAACAGTGCGTACCGATTACTATATTTATATTCCCGTTTTCGATATTTTCATTTAAAATTTTTCTTTCTTTTGATTTTAGCGAACCGCACATAAGACCTATTTTTAAATTTGTTTTTTCAAAAAAATTTTTAAAAGTTTTAAAATGCTGCACCGCCAACAGCTCCGTTGGCGCCATAATTGCCACTTGGTAGCCGTTTTTTGCCACAGTGTATGCAACCGATGCCGCAACAGCGGTTTTCCCCGAGCCAACATCTCCTTGTAGCAATCTATTCATTGAAAACTCACTGCCTTTTATATCTCTTATGCACTCACTTATTGCATTATTTTGTGCACCAGTTAACTTAAACGGCAAAAATTCCGAAAATTCTTTGCTGTATTCATCTTTTATTTTAATATCTGTTTTTATTTTAGAATTTTTCTTAATTAGTTTTATTCCAAGCTGGTAAATAAAAATCTCTTCAAAAATAATTCTTCTTCTTGCCATTTCCAAACACTGGCGATTTTTCGGAAAATGAATATTCCTAAGCGCAAAATCAAAGCTGCAAAGATTATTTTCATTTATAACTTTTGCGGGCAAAGTTTCGCTTACGCTTTCCGGCAACAATTCAAGTGCATTTTTTACCAAAGAAGATATTTTTTTGGAATTTATTCCGGCCGTTTGGCGATAAACCGGATAAAAAGCTTCTTTTTCGTTTAATTTTTTTATTTTTGGGGAAGAAATTTCATACTTACCAAATTTAAATTCCACATTGCCTCTTAAAATATATTCACAATCTTTAACAAGACTTTGGGCTGCGTATTTGCTGTTATAAAAAATTATCTGAGCAATATTTATTCCGTCCGTAGCTTCTAATTTATAAAGTCTTTTTCCGCTTCTTGTTCTAAGCGCTTGAGACTGCGAAAGAATCTTTAATTTAACGCACCTGTCTTTTTGGCCGCATGCTTCCTGCAAAGTATTAACGGACGTCCAATCTTCATATGTTCTGGGGAAAAACCTTATTATATCACCAATGGTGTAAACCCCAAGACGGTTTAAAAATAAAGCCGTTTTAGGACCTACACCTTTTAAATTTTTAATATCAATTTTAAATAAAGATGCCATGGCAGGCACCTCCAATATAATAATTTATTCAACAGAAACTATAAAATGATAAATCGGTTGACCGCCATTTATAAGGTTAACTTCAATTTTATTTTTAAGTTCCGACTCAATTTTTTCTTTGGCAAGTTCAGCTTGTTCGTCAGACACTCCTTCACCATACATAAGAGTTACGAATTCGGTGTTTTTATCAGAAAGTTTTTTTGTAAGTTTTGCAACTGCATTAACAGAGTCTTTTTCCGTAAAGACAAGTTTCCCGTCCGCAAGAGCAAGTATATCGTTTTCTTTTATTTTAAACCCACCAAATTCGGAATCTCTTGCGGCAAAAGTTACCTGGCCGGTTTTTACTTTCGAAATTGCGTCAAGCATGCTTTCCATATTTTCCTCAGTATTTTTTTCGCAGTCAAATGCCAGCATGGCAGAAATCCCCTGAGGTATTGTTTTGCTGGGAACTACAACCACAACTCTGTCTTTAACCAATGAAACGGCTTGACTTGCAGACATAATAATATTTTTATTGTTGGGAAATACATAAACAACTTTTGCGGGCGTTGCCAAAACTGCTTCCACTATTTTTTCTGTGCTTGGGTTCATGGTTTGGCCACCGCTTATTACATTCTGGCAACCCAAATCTTTAAAAATGGAAGCCATTCCATCACCTGCAGCCACAGAAACAAATCCCACTTCTTCTTCCGGCTCTTTCTTTTCAAAAGTATCGGCTTTTTGCGCTTCGTAGGTCTTTTTATCTTTAGCTTCTTCGGCTGCTTTTCTGTGCTGCTCTTTCATATTTTCCACTTTAACGGTTAAAAATTCACCGTATTTCAAGCCTTCTTCCAAGGCTTTACCGGGATTTTCCGTGTGAACATGCACTTTTATTATTTCATCGTCATCAACCACAACAACACAATCGCCAATTTTAAGGAGTTTGTTTTTTAATCTGAAAGGCCTTAATTTGCAAAGTCTGTTTCTTTTTACGATGAATTCCGTACAGTAAGTAAATCTTATATCTTGGTCAAACTGAGCGGCTGCATTTTTGAATTCATCTCCGGCATCGTTTTGTAAATCTTCGCCCGGATCAACTATTTTACCATCTTTAAAAACGGAATTCATTCCCTCATAAATCAAACAAAGGCCATTACCGCCGGCATCAACCACACCGGCTTTTTTAAGAACCGGCAAAAGATTAGGCGTGTTTTTAAGCGCTTCTTTGGCGCCGTCACAAACCTTGCCCCAAACATAAACTACATCATTATTTACTTTTATCGCTTCTTGTGCACGTTCATGGGCAATTCTTGCCACAGTAAGTATAGTCCCTTCCGTTGGCTTAGAAACTGCACCATATGCCGCTTTTACACCTATTCCAAGCGCTTGGGCAATATCAACACCTGTAATCGTGTCAACATTTGCGTTTGCAAAAAGTTCTGAAAAACCCCTAAAAAGCAACGAAAGTATAACCCCGGAATTTCCCCTTGCTCCGCGTAAAAGCGCCGGAACAAAAGCTTTAACGGTTTCGCTTACCGTACAGTTATCGTCAAGTTTTTTCAATTCTTCCACAGCTGCGGAAATAGTCATGGACATATTAGTCCCCGTATCTCCGTCCGGGACAGGAAATATATTAAGTTCATTAACATACATTTTATTTTTTATTATATTATTTGCGCCCGATATAATCGCATTTTTTAAACATAATCCATTTATCAATTAAAACCAGCTCCTTAAAATAAAACAAGTAATATTTTTTCATAAATATTTTAACTCATTTTTATTTTATATACAAATATTTTTAAAAAATATTTTTAAATTACTCTTATTCTTTCTAATTGTACCGTTTTACCGGTAGTTTCGTCAATTTCAAATATTACGCACTCCATTTTACAGTCGCCTTCTGCATTTTGAAATCTTACCGGAATTTTTTCTTTCATTTTTTTAATGGAAATCTCCTTTTTTACTCCCAAAACAGAATGTATAACCCCCGTCATACCAACGTCCGTTATATACCCCGTACCGAGAGGAAGAATTTGCTCGTCTGAAGTTTGCACATGCGTATGTGTACCAAATATTGCTGAAACTTTACCATCAACGTAATACCCCATGGCGCGTTTCTCAGCTGTGGCTTCTGCATGAAAATCAATAATTTTAATTTTGCAATCGCTGCAAAGCTCCAAAGCATCGTCAGCAGCTTGAAAAGGCGAATTCAAAGGATCTAAATATACCACGCCAAGAATATTTATAACCGCTACTTTAACGCCGTTTACTCGGGTTTTATAAATTCCCACACCCGGAGTTGTTTTACTTGGATAATTATACGGCCTTATAACCATATAATTATCATTTAAAAATGGAAATATTTCTCTACGCCTAAAAGTATGGTTACCGCTTGTTATAACGTTTACCCCGCTTTTTAACATATGGTTTGCACTCAGCGGAGTAATCCCGTTTCCTTCTGCGGAGTTTTCACCATTGGCAATAACAAAATCAATATTTTTTTGTGCTTTTATTTCGTTTAATTTCAAACGCAAAAACTCCGTGCCGCATTTTCCTACAACGTCTCCTATTGCTAAAACTCTCATAAACTCACCACTTACTTTGCGTAATCAATTGCTCTGCTTTCGCGAATCATATTCACTTTAATCTGACCGGGATATTCCAAATCCGTTTCTATCTTTTTGCAAATATCTCGTGCTATCAAAACCATTTCGTCGTCATTTATTGCCTCAGGATTTACCATAACGCGTACTTCTCTGCCGGCTTGTATTGCATAGCAGTTTTTAACGCCATCAAAAGATGAAACCAGATTTTCCAATTTTTCCAATCTTTTAATATAATTTTGCAAATCTTCACGCCTTGCTCCGGGTCTTGCCGCAGAAATCGTGTCGGCTGCCTGAAGTATAAAATCATATGCACTTTTTGGCTCAATATCGCCGTGATGAGAATTAATTGCGTGAATAACTTCGTCATTTTCTCTGTATTTTTTGGCAATGCTTACACCAAGCTCAATGTGAGAACCTTCAATTTCGTGGTCAAGAGCTTTTCCAATGTCGTGCAAAAGACCTATTCTGCGTGCAAGCATTGAATCCAACCCTAATTCGGACGCCATCATCGAGCAAAGATGCGCAACTTCCAAAGAATGATTTAAAACATTTTGGCCGTAGCTTGTTCTGTATTTTAATTTCCCTAAAAGCTTTACAATTTCCGGGTGCAAATTATTAATTCCCAGCTGCATGCTTGCTCTTTGTCCGGCTTCTTTAATTTCTTTTTCTATATCTCTGCGAGCTCTTTCCACCATTTCTTCTATTTTTGCAGGGTGAATTCTGCCATCAATAATAAGTCTTTCCAGCGCAACCCTGGCAATTTCTCTGCGCACGGGGTCAAACGCCGAAAGCGTTATGCTTTCTGGCGTATCGTCTATTATTAAATCTACTCCGGTAAGGTTTTCTATGGCTCTGATATTTCTTCCTTCTCTACCGATGATTCTTCCTTTCATATCATCATTCGGCAGAGTAACAACCGAAATGGTTGCCTCCGCAACGTGTTCTGCCGAGCAACGCTGAATTGCCAAGGCAAGAATTTTTTCTGCTTTTTCGCTGCATTCTTCTTTTATCTGCTGCTCAAATTCGTGTATTTTTAGCACTTTTTCGTGGCTAAGTTCATTTTGCAAACTTTCAAGCAAAAAGCTCTTTGCCTGAGAAACAGACAATCCGGAAATTTTTTCAAGTGATTTTAATTGCTTTTCTTTTATAACTTCAACTTCTTCATATTTTGATTCTAATTCTTTTTCTTTTAAATTTAATGCACTTTCTTTGGATTCCAAATTTTCAATTTTTTTATCTAAATTTTCTTCTTTTTTAAGAATCCTGTTTTCCTGACGCTGGATATCTTTGCGTCGTTCAGAAAGTTCTCTTTCTGTGTCGTTTCTAAATTTATGTACTTCTTCTTTACCTTCTAAAATAACTTCTTTTTTGCGTGTTTCCGCCACTTCTTTGGCTGTGCTGACAATTTTTTCTGCTTCTTTTTCCGCAGATTTAATCGTTTTTTCTGCGTTTAATTTTCTGTAAATTACCCCCAAGCAAAAACCTAAAACGATAACTACTATACAAATTATTACTACAGTTAATAAATCCAAGTTCATTGCGACCTCCTTATTTTTTATTCGCAATAAACTTAAGCTCAATTTTTTGGCAAAAAATTACATAACCAGACCATACCAAAAATTACTTTATAAATATTTTGGAATAATAAAAATGTCTATATACAAAATAAAAATGAGTTTAAACTTTTTACTGCGAATTAAATATAATTAATAAATTAAAAAAACATTTAAATTTTAAAATAAAATCCTACGAAATAATTTTATTACTTATGCAAATGAATTGTCAAGAAGAATAACAATAATATTAGTTTAAAAAAATAATATTATTTTGCTAAATTTAAAAAAATTTCAATAAAGACTTGAATTTTTTTAAGTTAAGTGCTACCATTATATATTGAAAATTATTTTTTTATTTTTATGGAGCTCAAATGAAAAATATTAGTAAAGAAAAAACAAAAAAATTTTTTGAATACAGGGGCAAGCCTCTTGTAAGATGTAAAGATACAATTTACTACGGAGATATAAACGACAAGTACGTAGTTAAAATTGAAAGCAAAAAGACAAAAAAAGTAAAAGATGTCGACGTTTCTACAGAAGTAACCGTAGAAATGATAGACACTGACGAAAATACACCAATAACAAAAAAGATAGTTAAAACAAGTGAAAAAGCGGGGCTTTACCTGGCACTGGACATTGCAGGCGCATGGATGGAAAGAGCCGCGACAAATAATTAATTGATAAGGAGTGTTAAATTTGAGCAGTATAGAATTAGTTTTTGGTATTGTACTTTTGGTGATGTCTGTGGCAATAGTTTTGGTAGTTCTTTTTCAAGAAGGACATCAAAAAAACATGGGCACAATAACAGGTTCGGGGTCCGATACATTTTTAACCAAGAATAAATCCCGTTCTATTGATTCGTTTTTGGAAAGATGGACCAGAGTTATTTCAATTGGATTCTTTTTAATTGTAATTTTAATAAACATGGTTATGTTTTTTCATATTTTTGGAGCTTAAAAATTATTAAAAAATTGCTCGGGTAATTAATACCCGAGCTTTTTTTGTTTACATTTTAGCTTGCTGTTCTAAGACTAAGCCTTAGTCTGTCGCTTATCATAGCAATAAATTCCGAGTTCGTTGGCTTACCTCTTGAATTATGAATTGTATAACCGAAATATGAATTAAGTATGTCTATGTCCCCTCTATCCCAAGCAACTTCAATAGCATGGCGGATCGCCCTTTCCACTCTTGATGAAGTTGTTTCAAAATTGTGGGCCACAGACGGGTAAAGTTGCTTTGTAACCGAATTTATTATTTCAGGATTTTCAATTGACATCATTATTGAATTTCTTAAATAGTGATACCCTTTAATATGTGCAGGGACTCCAATCTGATGTAAAATTTCCGTTATTTTAACCTCCATATTGGAATTGTTACTATAATTTATAATTTCTTTGGAATTTTGATCTTTGCTACTATTTAGTTGACTTTTATAGCTTATTTGTAAAATTTTTTCTATTATATCCGAATAATTAATTGGTTTTATCATAAAATACGAAGCCCCAGCAGACATTACCTCTCGCTCCAAACTTGGGCGCCCAAAACTTGAAACTACTATAAATGTAGGCATTTCAATCCTATGGTTTTTCCTAACTGTTGTTATTATGCCAATTGCGTCTATCCTTGGCATAAATAAATCCATAATAACTACATCTGGGCTGGAATTTTCGATGATTTCAATAATTTTAAAACCATCTTTGGGCAAAAATGACAAATTCATTGAATAATGTTTAAACATATCCAATGCATCTCTGTCTAACTCGATACACTCCTCTGAAATAAGAACTTTTAACTGATTTTGCATAAATTTTCCTCCTATAAATATATTTTATGATATTTATATTTACATAAATTACCAAATATGTCAATAGTTTTCCAGAAAATAAAATATATTCGTCGTAAATGTCAATTTATAATTATTTTAAAGGGCTCTTTTTGTGGGTAGATTCAAAAACATTGTTGGAATTTGTCAACATAGTTTCTGCAAATATTCCGTACCCTTTAGAAGGATTATTTACTAAAACGTGAGTAATCGCACCCACCAGTTTGCCATCTTGCATTATTGGGCTGCCGCTCATTCCCTGCACTATTCCGCCGGTTTTTTCCATAAGCCTTTTATCGGTTATGGAAATTTTTATATTTTTGGTTGGCGAGTTAACATTATAATTTATGGAATCTATATTTATATCGTAGTATTCCGGCTTTTCGCCTTCCAGCGTGCTTATTATATATGCCGAACCTTTTTTTACGTTCTGCTTTAGGCAAACGTCAACTTCTTCCCCACCAGGGGGAAAATCTTTTAATCCGCCGTAAATCCCCGTGTTATCATTAGTATAAATTTCACCCATAGGCTGCTGACTTGTAATGCAGCCTCTCAGTTCCCCAGGAATTCCGGGCGAACTCTTATTTACATCCGTTATAGACGCCTGAACAACATCACCCGCTCCGCATGGAATTATCTCGCCCGTGTCAATATCACAAATACCGTGGCCAAGCCCCGCAAACATACCATTTTCTTTATTGCAAAATGTTAAAGTTCCTATTCCGGAAGAACTGTCTCTTACCCACATTCCAAGCCTATACTCTTTATCATCGTCACTTTTTACCGGGGAAACTTCTATTTTTTCTGTTTTATTTTCCCTAACAACATCTAAGATCAAACTTTTTTCTTTAGATTCATTTATTATTTTTTCAAGCTCATCGTTACTGTTTACCTCTTGCCCGTCAACGCCGGTTATTACATCGCCTTTTTTTAGTCCTGCGTCTTTTGCCGGGGATTTAACCGCAAAACCTGTGTTTACGTCTGCAATATTTGTAATCATTACCCCTTTGCTGTAAATTTTAACTCCAAAAGGAGTGCCACACGGCACAACTTTATACTTCGGCGTAACATTAACGTAAACAGTTTTTACCGGAAAAACATTTAAAAATTTCAAACACGATTTAACCTTCAACGATGATTTATTTATATCTTTTTGAAAAAAACAATTTTTATCGTATTCTTTATTTATAACACTAAAAGGGAAAAGACTAAACTCGCAATCGCCGGCGTCATTAACGTCGTATATATTTGGCATATAATTTGCTGCATACACAAGCCCCGAAAAAAACAAAACACTAAACGAAAAAATTATTCCTGCACTCCACTGAAAAAATTTTTTCATGGCAGCTGCACCTCCATTTTTGATAATTTGTAAATTTATGAATTTTTTTGTATAAAAATGTAGACAAATTTATTATTTGCAAATTATCAAAAATACACAAAAGAAATTATTGGATAATCGACTTTAAATTATGGTTGTTTATTGAAGTAGTTAATGGTAAAATTAAAATATAATATCATATTACAAATTAGGAGCTGAAAGAATTGGAAAAAAATTATTTTGAAGTAATATATGATGAAATACTTAAAAACGAAAAGATTTCAAAATTAAAAACAGAAAAAACACCAGAAGGTTCATTTAAAATCTTAAACGGTAGCGTAACCTATGAAATTTCCTACGGCGAAAAAGAAAAAAAGGTAACTTTAAAGGTAATATCAAACGAAACAAAAAAAGAAAGAACCATATCTTCTTGGCTGCTTGACAATCAAAACGCCACACAAAAAGACGCCAAATTAATTGCCGAAGATTTTATCGATTCCGTTGTGGGAAAAGCAAAAACAGTAGCAGTGGGCCAAGTAAAAAAGAAGGATTCTTCGGGAAATAACAATTCGGGTCTGTTTTTTGCAAACAGAATGGCAACATTTTTCCCGGAACTTAAAGAAAACATACAAGATGAAAAAGAAACCTACGAAAGCTTTAGAGAAGTAGCCTTTGCCAAAAATTTCATTTTGCCGGCAATTAAAAACTACATAAAAACCGAAACAAACAAATCTAAACTAAATAAGCTTGGAAAAACCTTAAGCGAGCTTTACAAAACATCAGGGCTTAATATCAGAAGCATTATAACAATGGCTATTTTAAACGGACTCGATGAAGAAAACTCAAC
>JAFQXU010000018.1 GCA_017406805.1 Clostridia bacterium
CTGTGTCCCTACGGAAAGTTCTTTTTCTTCATCGTTTGTGTTTGATTTACTATTTTTCATAAACAGTCACCCCTTTAACGTTATTTTTCCGTTTTTTTATTTATAAATACACAAAAAATTATTTTTTACTCAAAAAGTATTGACATTATTTGAAATAATAGTATTATTTTATTATTATGTAATATATTTAAATAAAAAATTTTTAAAAATAAAGGTGGTATAAACATGACAAACAACGAAAACTTACTAAAACTAATAGAGGAAGTTAATTCAGACCCTGAAAAAATCGAGCAATTCAGCAAAAAAGATTCTCCCCAGGAACTTTACGATTATTGCATAAGCATTGTACCGGGGTACACTTACGAAGAATTCACCGAGTTTATGATGTACCTTGCCGATTTAATTTCAAAAGATTTATCGGAAGATGAACTAAACAACATAACTGGCGGAACAAGCAAGCCTTGGCTAAATTCCGCAGCACAAAAATTTAAACTTATGCTTGAGTTATAAATTAAAAAAACCGACCAATTTTTCGTTGGCCGGTTTTCATTTGGGTATATTTTAATTTTTTTCCAAAAACTTTTGCAGTTCATCCATAAATGCCGAAACATCCTTAAACTGCCTATAAACCGAAGCAAACCTTATGTAAGCAACTTCGTCTTTATTTTTAAGCAAATCCATTGAGTATTCGCCTATTACGGAAGATGAAACTTCTCTTTCCAGAGAATTTTGCACTTTTGCTTCTATTTCGTCTACCATTTTATCTATTTCGCCCACTGATATAGCTCTGTTTGCGCATGCACGCATTAAACCTTCAAAAACTTTTTTGCGGTCGAATTTTTCCCTCTGGCCGCTACGCTTAATTACCACCACGGGTATGGTTTCTACCACTTCATACGTAGTAAAACGCCTGAAGCAATTTTCACATTCCCTTCTTCTTCTCACGCTGGAACCTTCGTCCGCACTACGAGATTCTATTACTTTGCAGCCTTCCATATTGCAGTAAGGACACTTCATTTAAATTCCCCCTGAACTACTCATTTATTTTAACTAACTATAATTTTAAACTCCGGATCTGCGGTAAGCTCGATGCTTCCTATATTAAAGCTACCATTTTCTATTATTTTCATAGATATTTTATCTTCTACTTCTTTTCTTATTAAATTTCTTAAATCACGCGCTCCGCTGCTTTTTCCAATAGATTTTTTTGCCAAGTAATCAAGTGCTTTATCATCATAAGAAAGTTTTATTCCTTTTTCGCCAAGCGATTCTTTATACTCATCTATTATCAAAGCGGCAATTTTTACGTAATCTTTTTCAGATAATTTGTTAAACACTATTACCTCGTCAACACGGCTTATAAATTCCGGACGTAAAAACTCTTTAAGAGCTTTTACCGCTTTTTCTTTTACCAAATCATTTTCGCTTTTTGCGAATCCAAGCGAACCGTCTTTTTTGTTACTCCCGGCATTAGAGGTCATTACTATAACGGTATTTTCAAAATTGACCACTCTGCCGTGTGAATCGGTTATTTTCCCTTCATCAAGAACTTGAAGAAGAATATTCATAACATCGGGGTGGGCTTTTTCAATTTCATCAAAAAGTATAACGGAATACGGTTTTTGGCGAACTTTCTCGGTTAATTGCCCGGCTTCGTCATAACCGACATATCCCGGAGGCGAACCAACTATTTTTGACGCAGAATGTTTTTCCATGTATTCCGACATATCAAGCCTTATAAGCGCATCGGGAGAATCGAAAAGCTCTTTTGCCAAAACTTTAACCAGCTCAGTTTTTCCAACGCCCGTAGAACCAACGAATATAAACGAAGCAGGTCTGCGCCGATAACTGATTTTAACGCGATTTCTGCGTATAGCAGATGCTACGGCTTTAACGGCTTCGTCTTGGCCTATTATTTTTTCTTTTAATTTATTTTCTAAACTTTCTATTTTCTTAAATTCGTTTTCTTGAATTTTTGAAGAAGGTATTCCCGTCCAAAGCTCGATAACACGGGCTATGTCGGATTCAGTTACTTCTTTGCCGAGTGCTTCTCCGGCAAGTTTTTTTACCTCTTTTTCGTCTTTTGCAATATTAAACCTAATTTCCGCCAATCGCTCGTAATCGGCTTCTTCCCCAGAAGCCAAAAGCTGCTCTTCCTCCGCTTTTAATTTTTCTATTTCCGAGTTTAACATATCATATTTTAAAAGCGCTTGATTATTAAGAGCGCAGTAAGTTGCGGATTCGTCCATCAAATCAATGGCTTTATCAGGCAAAAATCTATCTATGATATATCTTTCGGAAAGAACCACCAAGCGTGTGGTTAAATAATCCGGTATTCTCACTCTATGATGTTCTTCATAGTAACTTTTTACGCCTTTTAAAATGCTAACGGCTTCAGAAATTGACGGCTCCAAAACTTTAACAGGCTGAAAACGCCTTTCTAGTGCGGCATCTTTTTCAATGTGCTTTCTATATTCGGCAAAAGTTGTGGCACCAATTACCTGGATTTCTCCTCTGGAAAGAGCGGGTTTTAAAATATTTGCGGCATTCATAGAACCTTCTGAATCGCCTGCGCCAACCAAGTTGTGGACTTCATCTATAAACAAAATTATATTTCCGTCTTTTTTTACTTCGTCAATAAGGCCTTTTATCCTGCCTTCAAACTGCCCTCTAAACTGAGTTCCTGCCACCAACGAAGTCAAATCAAGAAGGTGTATTTCTTTGTTTTTTAATCTATACGGCACAGAGCCTTCCGCAATTTTAAGCGCCAAGCCCTCTGCTATTGCAGTTTTGCCAACTCCCGGCTCCCCAATTAAACAAGGGTTGTTTTTCGTTCTGCGGCAAAGAATCTGCACAGTACGGTTAATCTCTTTTTCTCGTCCGACAACTTTATCAAGCTTTCCTTCTTTCGCCTTTAATGTTAAATTATTACAGTAAAGGCCAAGCATTTTGCGTTTTGTCTTGTGACCGGATTTAAAGTCTTTACTTTCTTTATTTTTTTCTGTTTCGTCGTCTTTCCCTTGAAACATCATATTTGAAAACAGCCCTTTTATAAAAGGAAACGTTGCAGCTCCACCGGGGGTAAAGCCATTTTCTTCGCTGCCTATATTTAATTCATCGGGGTTAAAACCTGCTCCGAAAGCATCTGAAAATTGTTCTCCCATGCTTTCAAGCTCTTCCCCTGAAATATTCATTTTATCCATCAAATTTTGCAAGGGTTTTATTCCAACTTCTTTAGCACACGAAAAGCAAAAACCTTCTGCGCTGGAAGAATCCTTGCCGGAAGAAACAAACACAACGGCTGTTCTTCTTTTACATCTGGAACAAAGCATAATATTTACTCCTTATTTAGTGTATTAAATCAAAATAAAGCTTTTTTGCTTAATATTTTTCTTCTTTTATCATCATTTTAAAAATCTTAAAGTATCTATATAGCGCATACAGCATACAAGTTGCCGTAAGAGTCATTAAAATAATATTTAAAACTTCGCAGTCCGTATTCCACAAAGCTTTAAGCAATATTATGGTAATTACTGAAACATAAAATACTACTGTGGAAATTTTTCCATACCAGCGTGCCGCAGGCGGAGTTATTTTGTGCTTTAATAGCACTGCTCCGGCCGTAAGCATAAGAATTTCTTTTACGATAAGTAATATCATAAACGGAAAAATCTTTGGAAATTTAATTCCAAAACATATCATAACCGCCATTAAAGTGAGTTTATCAGCGGTAGGATCCAGCATTTTCCCAAGTTTTGTTATTTGGTTATATTTTCTTGCAATAATTCCGTCAAATAGGTCGCTAATCCCCGAAATAACAAGAACTGCACCCGCCAAAACATAGTTGTTTTTAGACACAGCAAAAACAAACGGAATAATAAAAATTATTCTTAAAACAGTTAAAATATTTGGAATATTGAAAATCGCATTATAACTATTTCTTTTCATTTATCCATCACTCCGCTAGTTTTAATTTTTTAAATTGTTTTAAAAAGTCCGTAAACGGGGTTGTTATCGTATATAATTTTAAAAATCGTTGTTGAAGAAATATTATTTGCGGTAAATATTTCCGGAACTTTAGTATCCATGGAAGCAAAAACTTTTAAAAAGCACATTGCCGCCACAATTACTACATAACCTTTAAACACTCCAAAGACTCCGCCAAGAATACTGTTTGTACTTTTTAAAAATTGAGTTTTAAAAAATCTTAGCGCAAAACGAGACAAGAATTTCATAACAAAAATTAAAATAACAAATAAAACAATTACCAACACCGATTTTAAAACATTTGCAATTACGGGGTATAAAATTTCTGATATTTTTGAAGGAAGAACTTCCGCAGTACTATTATTTATAATATGGTTAACTTCTTCTGTTGTTATTCCGAACCTTGGTAAAAAGCCGGAAAACGGAAACGCCAATTTACTAAATAAAATATCGCAGTTTAAAAACGAAGTACCTGATACACTCCTTACTTGCTCTTCTATTTGCGGAGAAATAAAATTAAAATAAATTGCTTTGGAAAAAATATCGGAAAAATAAACCGCAAAAATTACCGCAAAAAGCGAACCCACCAGGGACAAAAACGATTTTAATATTCCTTTTTTAAATCCCATAATAGCAAAAAATAAAAATATTATTACCACGCAAACATCAAGTATAAGTGCATTCAAAAGTAACACTTCCTTACCAAAATTTCTTAACTTAATTATAGCATAAGTTTTAATGCTTGTACAATTTAAAAACGCATATAAAAAATCCACTTAAGCGTATCGTGTTCTAGATAACCTGCAAGCTAGCAGGTGGGTGCCCTCCCCATATTTTCACGCTCCCTCAAATGGCTTTGCCAAGAGGTATGCAATCCGATACAGGAGTCAAGCTCCCGAAAACATTTTGTAGGGTTATATGAACACAGTCCGCGCATTAAGTAGAAAATAAATTTATTTAGTCTATATTTTTAGATGTTTCCAAGTCTTCTTTCAAATTCTTTGGAAAGATTATCAAGAAGTATGTCATCATCTACTTCCACTAGTTGTTCTTCTCCGTTTTCTTCTATAACTTCAAATATAAAATACGTTTCCTCGCTATTTAAAGTTTCGTCGGAAAGCTCAAAATTCGGCATAAGAGCATAGAATTTTCCTTGGGAATTTTCTATGAAATCCAAAACTTCAAACTCTCTTTCTATTCCTTCGTCGTCTATTAAGGTAACAATATCTGTGGGCATGCTTTCTTCCATCTAGGGACCTCCTAATTTATAATAAATGTTTTCATAAGTACTATTTTAATTATATTATACGATCTAGTCAACAAAATTATTTATAAAATCTTAAATTAAAATGCCCATTTTAATTATGCTATTTTTTTATCGGACATATTTTATAAAACTTGCATTGACATATACTTTAAAAAAGTTTATTATACATAATATACCTATGAAAGGACATTTTATTATGGACGAAAAAAAACTATCAGATATTCTTAAAGACGAAGATTTCATTGAAGAAATATTTACAACCGCAACCCCTCTGGAAGTTAAAGAACTTTTTCAAGAAAAGGGGCTTGAGCTTTCAGACAAAGAAACCGAAAAAGTAATAGAAATCTTTGAAAAAAACATCGAAGATGCGGACAATCTGTCAAACGAAGAACTGCAAAGCATTTCCGGCGGCACATCCGAAGAGATAAACGCTAACTTGGAAACCTTTTTAAGCAGCGACGCCAAAATCCTGGAAAACGCAAAACAGTGGGAACAAAAAATTAAGAATTAAAATAAATTTTTCAATCTATCAAAAAAGGTTTTTCTTTTTTGGTAGTTTTTTTCTACTAACGTCTTTTCAAAATCTTTTAAAAGATTTTTTTGATTTTCGGACAAATTGCAAGGAACCTCAATATGCACTTTAACGTACTGATCTCCGGAACCACGGCCGTGCAGTTTTGGAACACCTTTACCTTTCAGCCTAAAAACGTCTCCGTTTTGAGTTCCTTCGTGAATATGGTACTCAACTTTTCCATCTATCGTAGGTACAGTTAAATCCGCGCCCAAAGCGGCCTGTGCATAAGTTATTGGCATGTCGCACCAAACATCGTAATCTTTTCTTTCAAATATTTGGTGCGGTTCTACATTCACATAAATCTGAAGATCGCCGTTTTCTCCGCCCCTGGTGCCTGCATTACCTCGTCCAGGGACATTTAAAATTTGCTTACTGTTAATTCCGGCGGGTATTTTCACTTCCACTTCGCAGCGTTTTCTAATTCTTTTCTTTCCGCCACAGCGAGCACATGGATTTTCAATTATTACACCTTCACCGCCACATTTTTCGCACGTTCTTGTAGTTTGCATAACTCCAAAAGGCGTCCTTTGATTTACAACCACATGACCCGAGCCCCCGCAAGAACCGCATGTTTTTGGCAAAGTGCCTTTTTTGGCTCCGGTTCCTCCGCATTCATCGCAACTTTCAATACAATAATACGAAACTTTCTTGGTGCAACCTTTTGCCGCCTCTAAAAATGTAATGTTTATTCTGCATTCCACATCAGAGCCTCGGCGCGGGATATTTGCACTGCTGCGGCTTCTTCCGCCGCCAAATCCACCAAAAAAGCTGCTGAATATATCTCCTAAATCAAAATCATCGCCAAACGGACTTCCGCCGTAGTAGCTGTATCCTCCCGCACCGGCACCGCCGTAATTTGGATCTGTACCTGCATGGCCAAATTGGTCATATCTGGCCTTTTTTGTCTTATCGGAAAGGACATCATACGCTTCGTTTACTTCTTTAAAGTTCTGCTCAGCGGTTTTGTCGCCCGGATTTAAGTCGGGGTGATATTTTTTGGCAAGTTTTCTGTATGCTTTTTTTATTTCATCATCAGAAGCACCTTTGCTTACACCAAGCACTTCATAATAATCTTTTTTTTCGGGCAATATTTTCACCTCTTATTTAAAATGAGCTCCCTCCGCCACCTTTTTAGAGGCAGAGGGCTGGTAAATAGAATTTTAATTATTTCTTTTCTTCTGGGTCAACATCTTTATAATCTGCGTTATAAACATTTTCGGAGCCGGACTCAGCCTGGTTTGCTTGTTGCTCCGCTCCCGGCTGACCTGCGGCATTTTGATTTGGGTTTACTTTTTGATAAAGCTTTGTAGAAACATCATACATTGCTTTTTGAAGTTCTTCGGTGCCGCTTTTTATTTCATCTACGCTACCGCTTTTAATTTTTTCACGCAGAGCAGTTATTTTTGTATTGAGGCTATCTTTGTCTGCGCTTTCAATTTTATCTTCGCTGTCTTTAATAAGTTTTTCAACTGAATAGCAAAGATTTTCTGCTTGATTTTTCACGTCGACTTCTTCGCGGCGTTTCTTATCTTCTTCGGCGTATTGTTTTGCTTCGTTAACGGCTTTCTCAATGTCTTCTTTGCTCATATTACTGCTTGAGCTTATTGTAATATGCTGTTCTTTGTTTGTTCCAAGATCTTTTGCGGTTACATTGACTATACCGTTTGCATCAATATCAAATGTAACTTCAATTTGAGGTATCCCACGAGGCGCCGGAGCGATTCCATCGAGCCTAAATAGACCCAGTTGTTTATTATCTCTTGCGAATTCACGTTCGCCTTGAAGAACATTTACCTCAACTTGCGTTTGACCATCTGCGGCAGTTGAGAAAACTTGGCTCTTTTTTGTTGGAATAGTTGTATTTCTTTCAATAATTTTTGTCATTACACCGCCCATTGTTTCAATACCGAGTGAAAGAGGTGTTACGTCCAAAAGGAGAAGGCCTTTAACGTCTCCGCCGAGAACGCCGCCTTGAATTGCTGCACCAATTGCAACGCATTCATCGGGGTTAATTCCTTTAAACGGATCTTTTCCGATAAGTTTCTTAACTGCCTCTTGAACAGCAGGAATTCTGGAAGATCCACCAACCATTAAAACTTTATCAATTTTAGAAATTTCAAGTCCTGAGTCTTTAAGAGCCTGACGAACGGGTTCCATGGTTTTCTCAACCAAGTCTGAAGTAAGTTCATCAAATTTAGCTCTTGTAAGGGTTAAATCAAGGTGTTTCGGGCCTGTTGCGTCTGCGGTTATAAACGGAAGATTTATAGATGACGAAGCCATACCGGAAAGCTCAATTTTTGCCTTTTCTGCAGACTCTTTAAGCCTTTGCATTGCCATTTTGTCAGAGCTGAGGTCTATTCCGCTTTCGGCTTTAAACGAAGAAATCATCCAGTCTACTATTCTTTGGTCGAAATCGTCGCCACCCAAGCGGTTATTACCTGCTGTTGCCAAAACTTCTTGCACGCCGTCACCCATTTCAATAATAGAAACGTCGAATGTACCGCCGCCCAAGTCATAAACCAATACTTTTTGGTCGTTTTCTTTATCAATTCCATAAGAAAGCGCCGCAGCTGTTGGTTCGTTGATAATACGTTTTACATTAAGCCCTGCGATTTTTCCGGCATCTTTTGTTGCCTGGCGCTGAGCATCTGTAAAATATGCAGGAACTGTGATAACAGCTTCTGTAACTTTATCTCCAAGATAGCTTTCCGCATCGGTTTTTAATTTTTGAAGAATCATTGCGGAAATTTCTTGCGGAGTGTAGGATTTACCATCTACCGTTACTTTATAATTCGTTCCCATTTCTCTTTTTATTGAAATAACCGTTCTGTCGGGATTTGTAATTGCCTGACGTTTTGCAACTTGGCCTACCATTCTTTCGCCTGTTTTTGAAAACGCAACCACTGAAGGCGTTGTTCTAGAGCCTTCTGCATTTGGAATTACAACGGGTTCCCCGCCTTCCATAACTGATACACATGAATTTGTTGTTCCTAAATCGATACCTATAATTTTTGCCATAATAAAATTCCTCCTAAAATTTTTAATTTTTTATTTTTAAAATTTATTTTAATTTGTTACTTGAACCATTGCGTGGCGAATGATTTTATCGCCCATTTTGTATCCTTTTTGAAAAACTAAAGAAATAAAATTTTTTTTCTCGGCTTTTTCGTCGTCAATATGCGAAATTGCATTATGAAGATTTGGGTTAAATTCTTCGTCTACTTTTCCAAATGGCTCTACATTCAAACTTTTTAAAGACGTTTCCATTTGACCTTTTAAAAGCTCCAGACCTTTTTTCAGCTCGCCGTCTTCATTTTTTGCCATATTCCATGCGGAGTCCAAACTGTCTGCAAGCGGCAAAATCGCATTTACAGTATTTGCCACTGCGCCGGAGTAAATCGAATCTTTTTCTTTTTCCGAGCGTTTACGATAATTATCGTATTCTGCTGCAGTTCTAAGAAAAATATCTTTTGTTTTTTTTAGTTCACTTTTCAAATCTTCTATTTCTTTATTTTCTGTGTCTTTTTTTTCTTCGCTCTCCTCTTTTTTTATGTCTTTTGGATTTTCTTTTTCGTCCACCAAATAATTCTCCTTTCCTAAAATATACCTCAGTCACCTTTTAAAATTCTTTCCATAAATGTGCCAACCAGAGAAGAAACATATTCAATCTGAGAATAAATCTTGCTGTAATCCATTCTGGTGGGGCCTATAATTCCTATGGATCCGAATTTACCTCCTATGTTATACTGCGTGGAAACAACGCTTGCATTATGAAGCTGGACATATTTATTTTCTTTTCCGATTGTGAATTTCATTCCGTAGTTATCTGAATCTAGAATGTCGGAAACTTTTTCTTCATCTTCCAAAAAATTAAATATGTCTATTACTGTGTCTGTTGTAATTCCCGGTATAGACAAAAGATTTTTCTGACCATAAATTTTAATTTTAACTTCGCATATCTCTTTGGCCGCTTTCATTAAAATATCTATTATGGGAAGCAATATAAGCGCCAACTCTCTGTCTTCTCCCACCAAAATATTAATAAATTCCGGCGTAATATCTCTTAATTTTTCTCCTCTGAATTTGCTGTTTAAAATATCGCTTACCATATGGAGAATATCGGCATTAAGGTCGTATTCGCACCTAAATATTTTATTTTTTAGCATGCCGTCTGATGTCATTAGCACCAGCATTGCACTTCTTCTGCCTATTGGCACAAAAGTAATGTTTCTTACTCTGGAGCCACCGCTTGGGGGCGTCGTTGCCACGGCAGTGTAATTTGTGACTTCAGAAAGAACCTTTGCAGAACCCTCCAAAAGTTTTTCCGGGTCTTCACAGTAAGTACTAAGCATACCGTTTATAAAAATTTTTTCTTCCAAAGACAGTGGCTTTTTTGGCATTAATTTGTTAATATATAATCGGTATCCTTGGTAAGAAGGAATTCTTCCCGAAGAAATATGCGGCTGCAAAAGGTAACCATAATCCGCCAAATACGCCATTTCGTTTCTTATTGTGGCAGAAGAAAAAGAAAATTTTAAATCTTCACACACGGTTTTTGAACCCACAGGGTCTCCCGAACATATATATCTTTCTACCACAGAAGTTAAAATTTTTAACTTACGATCTAACGGTTCCAGTATATTTCACCTCGCTTTTGGTTTTAGCACTCCAAGGTGTCGAGTGCTAATAATTAAACTTTACCACTAATTTTTAATTATGTCAATACTTTATTTAAAATTTTTTTAATTTTATTTTTTAAAGGAGGTTTTACTTATGATTATCATGGCGGTTGACTACGGAAAATCGCGCACAGGGCTTGCAATTTGCGACAAAAAAGAAATCCTGCCGTTCCCCATTGGCATTATAGAAGAAAAAAACATAGAAATTTTGTGCGAAAAAATTAAAGAAAAAATAGCAGAAAACAAAGCAGAATTGGTCGTAATAGGCCTGCCCAAAAACATGGACGGCACACTTGGCGAAAGCGCAAAAAACGCCAAAGAACTTGGCGAAAAATTAAAATCATTAATAAATATAAATCTGGAATTTTGGGACGAACGAAAAACCACCGTAACAGCCCACGAATACTTAAACCAAACCAACACGCGCGGCAAAAAAAGAAAAAGCATAATCGATGCCGTAAGCGCAACAATTATACTTCAAAATTATTTGGATTACAGAAACAAAAAGATTAATAATCAATCAGGAAATTATAATTACTAAATATACCTACAATATCATCAAAATGATTTTTAATGGTAGTACTGATATTACCATCTGTTTTTTTGTTTTTACTGATTATTTTCTTGAAAATTGACTTATCTTCTTTTTTGGCAACATATTCGTCACTATATTTTGAAACTATTTTCATTAAAGTAAGTCTCATGTCTTTTAAAATTTTATTCGGAAAAAATTTATCGTATTTATTTGTAGTTATAAAACCATACATATAATCAGATTTTTCAAATTCAACATCCACTTGAATTTTCCTATTGTTGCCTTTTTTATCAGAAAATTTAATTTTGCTAAGCTGATTTCTTTTGCAATCTACTGTGATTTTTACAAAAAACCTTGTACTCGGGTAATCTCTTAATTTAATAAACCCATCTACATTATTTTTAAAATCCGAATTAATTACTTTAAGGAATTTTTGCACTTCTTTTTTATCATCAGAATTAAATAAAGGCATTACTACCTTATTAAGCCCTTCAATAACAATCTTTGGGACACCATTTTTTTTACATATACCTTCTATATTTTCTGCATCAGCACCACTAAGATAAAACAAATAAGAAACTTTCATAATTTTAATCCCCTTTCATTTATTACTCCTTTTGGTTAATCCATTATATCAGAAAAAATTATTAAATTCAACTAAAAAAACAGGGTGTAAAAATCACACTCTGCTAATTTTTTTATTTTCCATAGTAACATTTAAGATAAATTTCTTTTATTTCACTTACAAGCGGATATCTTGGATTTGCACCTGTGCATTGATCCTCGTGCGCAAGCTCGGAAAGAGCGTCAACTTTGCTTAAAAACTCTTCTTCCGAAATGCCGTAATCTTGCAGAGTTTTCGGAATACCAAAATGCCTGTTTAAATCGTTTATGCTTTCAATAAGATTATTGACATCTTCTTTGATGTTTTTTCCGCCTATACCTAACATTTTTGCCAAATCGGAATATTTTTTATCTGCTATATATTTTTTATACTTTGGAAAACTTACAAACTTAGAGGGCTTTTCTGCATTATATTTTATAACATACGGTAACAAAATCGCATTTGCTCTGCCATGTGGAATATGAAACTCTCCGCCTAATTTATGCGCCATAGAATGATTAATGCCCAAAAAAGCGTTTGAAAAGGCCATTCCTGCAATAGTTGAAGCGTTGTGCATTTTTTCGCGCGCTTCCAAATCGCTTTCGCCGTAATCATAAGCTCTTTTTAAATAACCAAATACCAATTTTGCGGCTTTTTCCGCAAGGGCGTCGGTGTAATCACTTGCCATAACGGAAACATAAGATTCAATCGCATGAGTCAAAACGTCCATACCCGTATCGGAAGTGGCTGATTTTGGCAAAGTTTTTGTAAGTTCAGGGTCAATAATTGCCACACTGGGAGTTAAGTAATAATCCGCAAGCGGGTATTTTACGTTTTCTTTTTTATCTGTTACAACGGCAAAAGATGTAACCTCCGAACCCGTACCCGATGTGGTTGGAACCGCAACGAGAGGAATTTTATGGCTATTTGGGTATTTATAAATTCTTTTTCTTATGTCCATAAATTTAAGTTTAAGGCCACTAAAATCAAGGTTCGGATATTCATAAAACAGCCATATGGCCTTTGCGGCATCTATAACCGAACCCCCACCCAAAGCAATTATGCAATCGGGGTTAAAGTTTTTAATTATTTCCAAGCCGCGCCAAATTGTTTCAATATCCGGATCAGGTTTTACATCGGAAAATATTTCAAAATGGCATTTATCTTTTCTGTTTTTTAGGTGGTAAAGCAGTTTGTCAACATTTCCTATGTTTATCATAGTTTTATCGGTTACTATAAATGCTTTTTTTACATTTTCCATGCTTTCCAGATATTCAAGACAGCCGGCTTCAAAATAAATCTTTGGCGGGACTTTAAACCACTGCATATTAACCCTCCTTTTAAAAATTCTTTTTATATTAATAAGATTTTCCACAGAAATATTAGACGTTGTAGAATTTTTCCCCCAAGAGCCGCAACCAAGAGTTAAAGACGGGACGGCGGCATTGTATATGTCTCCGATTGCGCCTTGAGATGACGGGGAATTAATTATAATTCTGCCGGCGTGCATTTTGGTGCCAAATTCATTAATAATCTGCTCATTTCTGCTGTGAATAACTGCCGTGTGACCTTCTCCTCCAAATTTAAGAACTTTTTTGCAAAGGTCAAAACCCTCGGCCAAACTTGAAACCTTATAATAAGACAGAACAGGCGAAAGCTTCTCCATGGAAAGCGGGGAATTCACTCCAACTTCACTTAGCGGAGCAATTAAAATCTTAACTTTCTTTGGAACATCTATTTCCGCACCTTTTGCAATTTCATAAGCACTTTTCCCCGCTACAAAGCCGTTTAAAAAATGCTTTTCGGGGTTAATCATATAATTTTCCAACTTTTTTGTTTCAGAATCATTTAAAAAATAGCAGCCATTTTCCTGCATTATTTTTTCAAAATCTTTTACGATTTTTTCATCAACTATAACAGACTGCTCCGAAGCACAAATCATGCCATTGTCAAAAGTTTTTGACATTATTAAATCATTGCAAGCGCTTTCTAAATCTGCACTTTTTTCTATGTAACACGGCACGTTCCCAGGACCAACTCCAAGCGCCGGTTTACCCGTGGAATATGCAGATTTAACCATCCCCGAACCGCCGGTTGCAAGCACCACGTCCACTCCCTCGTGATTCATAAGAGCTGTGGTGGCTTCCAGCGAAGGAGTTTCAATCCACTGAATGCAATTTTTTGGAGCACCGTTCTTAACCGCCACTTCATAAAGCTTTTTTGCGGCAGAAACAGAACATTTTTGCGCACCCGGATGAAATGCAAATATAACGGGATTTCTGGTTTTAACGCATATTATAGACTTAAAAATAGCAGTGGACGTTGGATTTGTCACAGGAGTTACTCCCGCCACAACCCCGAGAGGCTTTGCGATTTCTATATAGCCTTTTTCGCTACAATCATTTATAATTCCGGCAGTTTTTTTATCTTTTATATAGTTCCAAACATATTCCGAAGCAAACATATTTTTTATTATTTTGTCTTCAAAAACGCCTCTGCCCGTTTCCAAAAAGGCTTCTTTGGCCAAAACAACTCTTTTATCCATAGCTTCTTTTGCCATGGCATGACAAATTTTGTCCACTTCTTCCCCACTCATTTTGTCATATTCCAAAAGTGCTTCTTTAGCGTTTTTAACAAGCCTATTAATCATTTCTTGAATGTTTTTATTATTTAAATTTTCCATAGTAAGATAAATCACCCCTTTACTTCACATTATGTTCTAAATATGCAGGTAATGATTTTTTTATTTAACAACCACATTCAAAAGCCTGTTCGGAACGTAAATAACTTTAACTATTTCTTTGCCGGCTATAAAATTATTAAACGTATGGCATTCGTTTTTTGCTTTTTCAAAAACTTCATCTTCAGAAAGTCCAACTTCACAATTAATTGTTCCCCTGAATTTTCCGTTTACCTGAAGCGCCATTTTAATTTGGCTGTCTTTGCATTTCTCTTCGTCGTATTTAGGCCACTGCGAAACACTTGCAAAACCTTCCCCCAAGTAGCAGTTTTGCCACACTTCTTCTGCAATGTGCGGAGCAAACGGCGAAAGCAATAAAGAAAACACCCCAAGCTGCTCACGAGTTATTGACCCGGCATTATAAACTTCGTTTATCAAAGCCATAAGTGCAGCAATCGCTGTGTTAAACTTAAGAATTTCTATGTCTTTATCAACTTTTTTTATAGTTTTGTGGATAATCGATTCAAGGCCTTTATTTTTTTCATTTGGCTCGCTTATTATTTCTTGAAGGCCCCAAAATCTTTCCAAAAACCTCTTACAACCTTTAATTCCTTTGGTGCTCCACGGCGCAGGCTGTTCATAATCTCCTATAAACATTTCATAAAGGCGCATCGTGTCGGCACCATACTCGGCAATAATATCATCTGGGTTAACAACGTTCCCCCTTGATTTGCTCATTTTTTCGCCGTTTTCCCCAAGGACCAGGCCGTGGCTTATACGCTTTTTATACGGCTCAGATTGCGGCACAACACCGATATCATAAAGAAATTTATACCAAAATCTACTATAAAGCAAATGAAGCGTAGTGTGTTCCATGCCGCCGTTATATATATCAACGGGCATCCAGTATTTCATAGCTTCGTTTGACGCCAAATTTTTATCGTTTTTAGGGTCAAGATACCTTAAAAAATACCAAGATGATCCGGCCCACTGCGGCATTGTGTCGGTTTCTCTTTGGGCTTTTCCGCCACATTTCGGACAAGTAGTGTTAAGCCACTCTTTTGCATTTACAAGGGGCGACTCACCGCTATTTGACGTTTCGAATTTTTCCATATTGGGAAGTGTAAGTGGCAAATCGGATTCTTTTAAAGGAACGTAGCCGCATTTTTCGCATTTTACTATCGGAATCGGTTCCCCCCAATATCTTTGCCTGGAAAACACCCAATCCCTTAGCTTATAATTTATTTTTTCTTTGCCTTTTTCGTTTTTTACAAGCCAATTTATCGCTGCTTTTTTTGCTTTTTCTGTGCTAAGGCCGTTTAAAAATTCAGAATTTATCACTTTGCCGCCTTCATCGATAACTTTTAGCACATTTAAATTATATTTTTCGGCAAATTCTTTATCTCTTTTGTCGTGAGCCGGAACAGCCATTATAGCTCCTGTCCCGTAAGAAACCAAAACATAATCTGCAACAAAAATCGGTATTTTTTCGCCATTAACGGGGTTTAATGCGTAAACTCCTTGCAATTTAACACCGGTTTTTTCTTTGGAAAGTTCAGAGCGTTCCAAATCGGTTTTTTTCTTGGCATTTTCTTGATACTTTTTAATTTCTTCAAAATTTTCTATATTTTTACTCCATTTTTCAAGCAGCTCGTGTTCGGGCGACAAAACTATGTAAGTAACGCCAAAAACAGTATCGGGGCGAGTTGTAAAAACTTTAATATTCTCTCCCAAATTAGTTTCAAAATCAATTTCTGCACCGCTTGACCTGCCTATCCAATTTATTTGCTGAGTTTTAACTTTTTCCGGGTAATCAACCGTTTCCAAGTCATCTATTAATCTTTGAGCATACTTTGTGATTTTTAGCATCCACTGCGATTTTTCTTTTTTAATAACTTCGCTTGAGCATCTTTCGCATTTGCCGTCAATTACTTCTTCATTCGCCAAAACACACTTGCAAGACGTACACCAATTAACGAATGCACGGCTTTTATAAGCAAGCCCATTTTCAAAAAGTTTAAGAAAAATCCACTGAGTCCACTTATAATAATCTGGGTTTGTGGTATCTATCTCTCTGCTCCAATCAAACGAAAGCCCCAGCGATTTTAACTGGCTTTTAAATCTTGCTATATTCTTTTCGGTTACGATTTTTGGATGGATTTTATTTTTTATTGCGTAATTTTCCGTTGGAAGTCCAAATGCATCCCAACCCATTGGGTACAGAACGTTATAGCCCTGCATTCTTCTTTTTCTTGCAATTATATCAAGCGCAGTATAGCTCCTTGGGTGACCAACGTGCAAACCTTGGCCCGATGGATAAGGGAATTCAACCAAAGCATAGTATTTTGGCTTATCATATTCATTTTTTGCACAAAACAAATTTTCTTTATCCCAAATATCTTGCCACTTTTTTTCTATATTTTTAAAGTCATATTTACGATTCATAAATTTCTCTCTTTTCTATAATTCTTTATTTCCAAAGTTTATCAAGCTCGTAGTATTCGCGCGCTTCGGGCGAAAAAATATTCACTATAACACTGCCGTAATCCAAAATCATCCAAGAATCAGACATTCTGCCTTCAAAATTTTTCGGTGTGATATTTAATTCTTCCATTTTATCTTCTACTTCTCCCGCAAGCGAACGTATATGCGTAATGCTTGTGCCTGTGGCGATTACAAAATACTCGGCAAGAGTTGTTTTTTCTTCCACCTTTAAAACTTCTATGTCAATTGCTTTTTTATTGTCTAGTATTTCTTTTATTTTGTTTGCTTTTTCTTGTGAATTCATTTTTTATCTCCTTTTTGATTTAAAATCAAATAATTATATGCCTCTGCAGTATCCGGCGAAATTTGGCGCCCTTTTTGAACACACGCCACTATTTCTGTGGAAACTTTTTTTAGCATTGCCAAATCTAAATCTTTATATGCAAGCTCACGAGTTTTAGAAACATCTCCCCATTTTCTTTCCGGCGAAGTATAGTCCGCAATGGAAATTATTTTTTCAAAAGTGGACATATTTTTTCTTCCAACCGTGTGATACTTAACTGCGTTTAGTACCTCTTCGTCTGTTATCCCAAACTTATTTTTTATATATTCACTTGCAGCAGGGCCATGCAATATTTTTGGCGAACAAATTCTTTTTTTTACATCTTTTGGAATTAATTTTTCATTTTCTTCATCTGGCATTTCTTTGCAGATATCATGAAGAAGCCCCGCTATTTTCGCTTTTTGCGGATCTAATCCGTAATGCTTTGCCAAATCTTCCGCCACATCTGCTACATTAACGCTATGGTTAAATCTTTTTGGCGATAGCATTTTTTTCAGGATTTCTTTGTATTTTTCGTAGTCGTATTTATTTTCCGTCATCAAAAATTGCCTCCACAAATTCCTTTGGTTCAAATTTTTTTAAATCATCTACTCCCTCACCAACACCAATAAATTTAACGGGAATGCCAAGCTTTTCTTTTATTGCAATTACTATTCCGCCATGAGCGGTACCATCTAACTTTGTAAGAACTATTCCCGTAATATTCAAAATCTTTTTAAATTCACTTGCTTGATTTAGCCCGTTTTGACCCGTGGAAGCATCTAAAACAAGCAAAATCTCCTTTGAAGCGTTTGGTAGCTCACGGTCTATAATGCGGTTTATTTTTTCCAGTTCCCCCATCAAATTCTTTTTATTATGCAGTCTCCCGGCCGTGTCACAAATGACAACGTCTATATTCTTGGCTTTAGCTGAAGAAATTGCGTCAAAAACCACAGCCGCCGGGTCTGAGCCTTCCGGCCGTTTTACTATCGGGCAATTTGTACGTTCAGCCCAAATTTCCAGTTGCTCAGAGGCCGCCGCTCTGAATGTATCTGCTGCTGCAAACAGAACGCTTTTTCCGCTTTTTTTTAATTCATTTGCAATTTTACCAATCGATGTGGTCTTACCAACGCCATTTACCCCCAAAACTAATATCACCGAGGGTTTTGAGTTAAGATTAAGTTCGCTGTTACACTCCAAAATTTCAATTAATATTTCTTTCAAGGCACTTTTTATGTCGGCGGGCTCTTTAAGACCTCTTTTTTTGATTTCCGCTCTTAGTTTATCGCAAACCTCGCCCGAAGTTTCAACGCCAATATCGCTAAGTATCAGCATTTCTTCCAGCTCTTCAAAAAATTCCTCATCTATTTTTGTAAAAGAATTTACAACGGTTTCAATTTTACTTGATATATTATGCCTGGTTTTAGAAAGACCATCTTTTATTTTTTGAAAAAACGACATATTTGCACCTCCGATTTAATACCCCATCAAAACAAGCGCTTCGTGCGCTGCTTGTTGCTCGGCTTCTTTTTTGTTTTTCCCGGTTCCTTT
The DNA here is from genome assembly GCA_017406805.1 of Clostridia bacterium. Taxonomy (GTDB): domain Bacteria; phylum Bacillota; class Clostridia; order Oscillospirales; family Acutalibacteraceae; genus UMGS1491. The sequence continues at coordinate 18,684 of JAFQXU010000018.1, forward strand.
TCCAACCACATTGTTGTTTATTTTTAGCTCAACCGTAAATACTTTGTCATGATCAGGCCCAGATTCTCCCACCAAATCATATTCAATAGTTTCTTGTGGATTTTTTTGGATTATTTCCTGAAGATCCGTTTTATAATCATGAATAGTGGTAATCTGCGGATTTTTAATCGCAGAAACTATAAACTTAAGAATAAAATCAGATGCTTCTTTATAGCTTGAATCCAGGTATATTGCGGCGCAAATGGCCTCAAAAACATCCGCCAAAATAGATGGCCTGTTTTGACCCCCGCAGTTGTATTCCCCGCGGCTTACTTTGATGTATTTATAAAGCTCTAATTCCCTGGAAAAACCGCAAAGCTGTTTTTCGCAAACCAAAAAAGCCCTTAATTTTGTAAGTTCGCCCTCGGGATAATTTGGAAATTTTTTAAAAATATAATTTGAAGTAACCAAACTTAAAATTGAATCTCCCAAAAATTCCAGCCTTTCATAGCTTTTATATTTCCCCCAGCTTTCATTGGCATAAGAAGAATGGGTAAGGGCAATTTTTAAAAGCTTTTTATTTTTAAATTCATAACCTATTTTACGTTCAAGATCGTGCAAAACGGTACCCCCTTGGTAATGATAGATATTGATTATTTTTTATTCTTTTGGAGTTTTATATTCGCTAATGTAATCAGAAATAATCCCCACAACATTCCTTTTTACGTATTCTCCTGAAAGTCTTATGGCATTTTTTATGGTTTCAGCATTTGAACTGCCATGCGCTTTAAACACGGGCTTAGATATACCAATAAGCGGTGCGCCGCCCTGCTTGTTATAATCCATGCTATTTTTTAATTCTTTTATGTCACCCATTAAAAGCGATGCAGCTATTTTGTTTTTATAGTTTTTAGTAAAAATACTTTTAAACTTGCCAAAAATAGCCTTTGCCATGCCCTCGTAAAGTTTAAGGATAACATTACCCGTAAAGCCATCGGCAACAACAACATCGGCTATATCGTCCGGTATATCTCTTGCTTCTATATTTCCTATAAAATTAATATTTGTATCTTTAAGAAGTCTAAATGTTTCATATCTCAGTTCGTCGCCTTTGGTACTTTCCGTGCCGATATTTACAAGTCCGACTCTGGGATTATCCACCACCATAACATTTTTCATGTATATGGAGCCCATAACTGCAAACTGCCTTAGCATTTCCGGGCGGCATTCGGCGTTTGCGCCACTATCTATTAACATAAAACTACCTTTACTCTTTGGTATAACAGGTGCAAAAGCACATCTTTTTATACCTTTAATTCTTTTTACTATAAGCGTTGCACCTGCGCAAAGCGCACCGCTATTTCCCGCAGAAACAAAGGCATCGCCTTCCCCGTTTGCAAGCATTTGCAGCCCTTTTGCCATTGATGAATTATTTTTTGATTTCATTATTTCCATCGGCTCGTCTTCCATACTTATTACATCAGGTGCATTTACAATGGAAACCGAGTCCAAAGAAATACTGTTTTTTTCGGCAACCTCTTTAATTTTTGATTCATCGCCAACCAAAATTATCTCGTAGCCAAACTCATCGGCAGCCAAAGCGCCCCCTTTTATAATTTCCAAAGGGGCGTTGTCCCCTCCAAAAGCGTCAACTATAATTTTCATTTTTTTCCTCCTAATTTAAATTTTTTATATACTTAATTGATCTGCTTGCAAATTCATTATACCTCATTTTTTTATCTTTTATAACCTCCAAAAGCGGAGAAATTATTCCAAAATTTGCTCCCATAGGCTGAAAATCTTTAACGGAGCTGTCACTTATATATTTTGCAAGCGCTCCCATAATGGTAGCAGAGCTTAAAATAAGCGGTTTTTCTCCGTTTAATCTTTTGACTGCATTTATTCCGCATAAAAGTCCTGAAGAAACGGACTCCATATACCCTTCCACACCGGTTATTTGCCCGGCAAAAAATAAATTTTCATTCGTCTTTAAGCTATAATCCCTGTTTAAAAGGCGAGGCGAATCTATAAACATATTCCTATGCATTACACCGTACCTTACAATATCTGCATTTTTTAGCGCCGGAATAAGCCCAAAAACACGCTTTTGCTCGGGGAATTTCAAATTTGTTTGAAAGCCAACCATATTATAAAGAGAACCTTCTGCGTTTTCTTTGCGAAGCTGAACTGCTGCGTACGGGCGTTTACCTGTTTTGGGGTCGGTAAGTCCCACAGGTTTCATAGGGCCGAATCTCAGCGTATCGTAGCCTCTTTTTGCCATGATTTCAACGGGCATACAGCCTTCATAAACTTTAGGATTTTCTACATCTACGCCATGAAGCGGTGCACGCTCGGCATTTATTAACTCATTATAAAAAGTTTTATATTCTTCTTCATCAAGCGGGCAATTTAAGTAATCGTCTCCACTGCCTTTACCGTATCTTGAAGCAAAAAACGCCTTTTCCATATCCACACTTTCAAAGGTAACAATCGGTGCAGCAGCATCAAAAAAACTAAGCTTCCCACCACAAATTTCGGCAATATCTTCCGCAAGTGCTTCAGACGTTAAAGGCCCTGTGGCAATTATGTTTATGCCATCTTCAGGAACTCTTGTTATTTCTTTTGGAATATAATTTATTAATTTATTGTTTTTTATTTTTTCGGTGACCATAAAAGAAAATTTTTCTCGGTCAACTGCCAACGCTCCTCCGGCAGGAATACTGCACTCATCCGCACAAGCAACAACCAAAGATTTTAAATTTCTCATTTCTTCTTTTAAAAGCCCCGCGGCGCTGTCTATTCGTGAAGCTTTAAACGAATTGGAGCAAACGAGCTCACACAGGTTTTCGCTTTTGTGAGCAGGAGAAAACTTTCCCGGTTTCATATCATATAAATTAACATTTATTCCTTTCTGGGCGATTTGCCACGCAGCTTCACACCCCGCCAAACCGGCACCGATTACATTTATTGTTTTTTCCATATTATTTCCTCTCGATATGACTTTTTAAAACAGCCCATTTTAATCATTCGGTTTTTTCGTAGCCGCAGTCTTTATTTTGGCAGTATATTTTTAATTTTTTGGTATTTTTTTTAAAGAGTATTTCGCCGCATTTTGGGCATTTTTCTTTTGTTGGTTCGTCCCAAGAAACAAAATCACATTTAGGATAATTATTACATCCATAAAAAACACGTCCGCGCTTACTTTTACGCATTATTACTTCGCCGCCACATTTTGGGCAATTAACTCCTATTTTATTAATGATTTTTTTTATGTTTTTGCACTCAGGGTACCCGGAACAAGCAATAAACTTACCAAATCTGCCGTATTTTATCACCATTGGCTTGCCGCATTTATCACAAACTTCGTCTGTTTCGTCTTCTTTTAGTGTGATTTTAACGCCTTCCATATCTTTTTTGGCTTTATCAAGAACTTTTACAAAATCGCCGTAAAATTCCTCAAGCGTTTTTACCCAATTATTTTTGCCTTCTTCTATTTCGTCCAGGTTGTTTTCCATTTGCGCGGTGAATTTAAGGTTAACTATCTTGGCAAAATGTTCTTTCATTAATTTGGTAACAACTTCACCAAGCTCGGTTGGGTGAAGTGCTTTTTCTTTTTTCTTTACATATTCTCTGGAAGTAATTGTGGAAATAATCGAAGCATAAGTGGACGGCCTTCCGATGCCGTATTCTTCCAGCGCTTTAATGAGCGATGCTTCCGTGTATCTAGCCGGGGGCTCGGTAAAGTGCTGATTGGGGTTTATGTCTTTTAATTTAAGAGCCATTTTTTCTTCTAAATCAGGAAGTGCTTTTGCTTTTTCTTCTTTTGTATCTTGCCCCTCGGTATAAAGCACGGTAAAACCGTCAAAATCCACTGTATATCCGGAAGCTTTAAAAATATATTCCCATTTATTTTTGGATATTATATCCACCTGTGTTGTGCTTTGAATGCAATTTGCCATCTGGCTGGCGGTAAATCTTTCCCAAATTAATTTATAAAGTTTATATTGGTCGCTGCTCAGCGAAGCTTTTACGCTATCCGGATCCATATTCGGCATTGTTGGTCTAATTGCTTCGTGGCCGTCTTGAGCAGTCTTTTTGGTTTTAAAAACTCTTGGCTTATCGGGCAAATATTTTTTGCCCCATTTATTTAAAATGTACTCTCTGGCATCAGAAATAGCGCTTTCGGAAATTCTTAAAGAGTCCGTTCTCATATATGTTATCAAGCCAACTGCGCCGGTACCGGGTATTTCCACTCCTTCGTAAAGCTCTTGCGCCACTTTCATAGTGCGTTTCGCGGCAAAATTAAGCTTTCTTGAAGCTTCTTGCTGGAGTGTAGAAGTTATAAAAGGCGGCGCGGAAAATTTTCTTCTTTTACCCTTTTTCAATTTATAAACTTCATATTCTGCATCTTTTGTCTGCACTAAAATTTCATTTGCTTGGGTTTCGTTTTCTATTTCAATTTTACCATCTTTATTTCCGTAAAATGCAGCAGAAAAGCTCTTTTTTAAACCTTTTGGAACAAACTGTGCATCAATGCTCCAATATTCTTTTGGCTTAAAACTACGTATTTCTTCTTCTCTGTCCACAATCATTCTAAGCGCAACAGACTGCACCCTTCCTGCGGAAAGACCTTTGTGTATTTTTTGCGACAAAAACGGGCTAAGCTTATATCCCACAAGCCTGTCTAAAATTCTTCTGGCTTGTTGGGCATCAACCAAATTAATATCCACAACGCGCGGCTCTTTTATTCCCGATTGCACGCCTGTTTTTGTAATTTCGTTAAAAGTTACTCTGTTTTTTTCGTCAAGATTTAGCTTTAAAATATATGCCAAATGCCACGAAATAGCTTCTCCTTCGCGGTCAGGGTCCGTAGCCAAAAGAACATTATCTGCTTTTTTGGCTTTTTCTTTAAGCTCTTTTACGAGTTTGTCTTTCCCTTTAATTACAGCATATTTAGGTTCAAAATTATTTTTTACGTCAACGCTAAGGCGCTTTTCCGGTAAATCTCTAACATGACCCATTGAAGCAACAACCTCGTAGTTTTTTCCCAAATATTTTTTTATTGTTTTAGCTTTTGCCGGTGATTCTACAATTAATAAATTCTTCATAGTCTATCCATCCAAAATAAAAATTTTTTCAAAACACAAAATAATTATATACGCAAGACAAAAACAAATAAATACCTATTTTTTAATTATTTCATACATTTTGCCGGAACACGGCGCCACTAAGCCCAAAAGCTCCATTTCAATTAATTTTAAATTTAAATCTTTTATTGGCAAATTCAAAATTTCGCTAAGTTTATCTATATGCATTTTCCCGCCAAGAAGTGCGTTATAAACCGGTTTATATTCCTCGGGGATTTCTTTTTTAGGGGGTTTTTCTTCAATCTTTTTTATTTCTGCGTCTTCCTTTTTTATTTTATGTATTTTTAATTTTTTTATATTACACAAATTTAAGTGCGGCAAACCACTTTGAAAATTATTACCATACTCTTTTAAAATATCTTCTGCGCAGGTAACTACAGCCGCACCATCTTCAATTAAAGCCAAAGAACCTTTAAATTTTTCTTCAAAACCATTTTCAACATGAGTTACAAAAACATCTCTGTTTTGGTCATTTGCTAAATTTGCGGTTATCAGCGAACCACTTTTTTCACCTGCTTCTATGATTAAAGTTCCTTTAGACAATCCCGAAATTATTCGGTTTCTTACAGGAAATGTATACGCAGTCGGTTCAAATCCCGGAGGATATTCGGAAATCAAAGCACCATTTTGTGAAATTTTATCTCTAAGGCTTTTTTGAGCCAAAAGATATGGATAATCAATCCCACAACCCAGCACAGCAACGGTTTTTCCGCCGGCGTCCAATGCTCCTTTATGCGCCTCGGAATCCACACCGAGTGCGCCTCCGCTAATTATCACAGCGCCATTTTTTGCCAAATCGTAAGAAATATCATACGCAGTTTTAAGTCCGTTTTTCGTGGCTTTTCTGGTTCCAACTATGGAAATTGACAATCTTCCGCTCAGGCAAGATATATCTCCGCAAGTATAAATAACGCATGGCGGATTGTGAATATTAAGAAGTAGTTCAGGATATCTTTCGTCCTCAATCGAAATAACGTCATAGCCTAATTTATAAGATTTTTTCAGAATTATTTCTGCTTCTTCCAAAGTAAAATTGCTCATACTGTATATTTGAGGGTTAGTAAAGCAACCGCAAAGCCGCCAGCCCATCTCTCCAGCACTGTAAAATTCTTTTATATTGCTATATGAATTGCGTATATTTTCAATTCTGTTGTTTCCATGCTTTAAAGCTTGCTGCAACCAAACCCAATAGACTAAATTATTTTCCATTTATTTGTTACCCCTTTTTTATCATTTCCCATATCATAATACCTGCCGCCACAGAAACGTTTAAAGACTCCGTTTCTTTACTCATCGGAATTGTTATATTACAGTCGCACGCATTTATGGTTTCTTTTTTTAGGCCGTTTCCTTCGTTACCAAAAACAATTCCGCATTTCCCGGAAAATTTGGTTTTACTCAAAGGAATAGCATCATTTCTAGGTACTGTGGCATAAATTTTATACCCTAAATTTTTAAGGCCTTTTATGCACTGAGCTGAATTTTCTTTTAAAAACAAATTAAGTCTAAAAATTGAACCCATACTTCCGCGCAAAACTTTTGGATTGTAAATATCGCAGCTATCAGACAAAACAAAAACATCTTTAACACCCAAAGCGTCGCAAACCCTAAAAATGCTGCCTAAATTTGACGGGTTTTGCACACTTTCCAGCAAAACAATATTTTCTCCTAAATTTTTATTTGATTTTTTCTGCTCTTTTTCCTCGCAAACCAAAACTATCCCCTGCGGGGTTTGCGCATCTGAGATTACTTTAATTAAGCTTTCGGCAATAAAAAAATTTTGAGCCGAACTATTCGTAATTTCATCAACGAGTTTCGGGTATTTTTCAGCGAATTTTTCCGTGTAAAAAGCCTTTAAAATTTTGCTTTTGGCTTTTAAAGCTTCTTCACACATACGAACGCCTTCAATGACAAAAGACTTCGTTTCTGCCCTAAATTTAGCCGACAAAATTAATTTTTTTACATGCTTTATATTAGAGTTATCTTTGCTTGAAATCAAATTATCCATTAAAATTCCTCTTTAAATTCACTTTTTAAAATAGAATAAATAGCCATATCACGGAGTTCCCCTTTATTATTTCTGTAAGCTTCTCGCAAAATTCCTTCACGCTTTAAGCCGTTTTTTATCATAACTTTTCCGGAAGCAGGATTATCTAAATCGTGCTTTAGCTGTATGCGATTAACCTTAATTTTAAGAAATAAATATTTTATAACGCCGCCCAATGCCTCTGTCATAATGCCTTTGTTCCAATGCTTTTTGGAAATAACGTATCCGATTTCCGCACATTCGATATCTTCAAAAAGCTTTACAACAGTTATACTGCCGATAATTTCCTTTGTATCTTTAACAGTAATACACCAATTGTACGTTTTGCTGTTTTTGTATTCTTCGTTCCACATTTTAATTATGCTTCTTGTTTCATCAGTATCTTTATGCGCATTCCACTGCAGAAATATCACGTTTTCCGGATCTTTTGCCCAGTTTTCAAACATTTCTTCGGCATCTTCTACTTTAAATTTTCTAAGTAGTAACCTTTTAGTTTCTATATTATTTGTCCCAATATGATTTAACATATCAAATCACTTCCTTTTAATAAAATAAAATTTACGTCCGGGAAAAAAGCCGGGCGTAATCATATGCTACTATTTTACTTGGTCTACAAGTTTTTTAAATCCTTCCGGATCAGCAATTGCAATCTCGGAAAGCATTTTTCTGTTAAGCGTAATTCCTGCTTTTTTTATTCCGTTCATAAATGAAGAATAATTAATACCATTCATGCGACAAGCAGCGGAAATTCTTGTAATCCATAATTTTCTGAAATCGCGCTTTTTCTGGCGTCTGCCAATATATGCGTAATTCCCTGATTTCATTACTGCTTGTTTCGCCATCTTAAAGTGCTTGCTTTTTGCACCCCAATATCCTTTTGCAAGTTTAAGCACTTTTTTTCTTCTATTTCTCGTAACTACTGCACCTTTTATACGTGCCATTTTTATTTACCTCCGGTTTATATATTTTTTGTTTTTTGTTTATTTGTATGGAACCAATGCTTTAACCTGTGCCACGTTTGTTTTATCCGCAACCACTATTTTTCTAAGGTTTCTTTTTCTTTTTCTTGTTTTTTTGTTAAGAATATGACTTTTGTTTGCATGCGCTCTAAGAACTTTACCCGAGCCTGTAATTTTGAAGCGTTTCTTTGCTCCGCTGTGAGTTTTTACTTTATACATACTTTTTGGAATTTTGGCGCATTAACGGCGCGCCATTTCCTGTCACTACCTTTCTTTAAAATTTTTTATTTTTTAGTTTTAAACTTACTTAGAATTTGCTTTTGACTTAAGCTTAGGAACCAAAAACATCAACATAACACGACCTTCTAATTTTGCGGGATTTTCTACATCGGCAAATTCTTCGCAAGACTTAGCAAATCTATTCATAATTTCGTACCCTATTTCGCTATGGCCAAATTCTCTGCCTCTAAATCTAATGGATACTTTTATTTTTGCTCCTTTGTTTGCAAACTTTCTTGCGTGGCCAACTTTGGTTTCAAAATCATGAGTGTCGATATTTACAGAAAGCCTTACTTCCTTAATATCTATCACACGCTGATTTTTGCGGGATTCCTTCTCTTTTTTTGCCATCTCAAATTTGTACTTGCCATAGTTCATAATCTTGCAAACAGGTGGATTTGCTTTATCCGCTATTTTAACCAGATCCATGTCGTTTTCTTTTGCCATAGACACAGCTTTAGCAAGCGGCACAATACCTATTTGAGATCCATCAAAATTAATAAGTCTTACCTCGGAATCTTTTATTTCGCTGTTGATTTGAAGTTCTTTGTTGCTAATATTTAAGCACCTCCTAAAAGTATTAAAAAAATATTGTACGAGCTAAATTTAACTCATACAATAATATAACTAAGACAAACCAAAACGGCTTTACTTATACATTATTGACCAGGGCAATTTCTTGCCTAAGGTGAGAACAAATTTGCTCTACTTTATTTTTACAATTTTTATTTTACAACACTTTACTATTTTTGTCAATCTTAAATTTTAATTTCTTTATTAAAACTTGTAAGTTTCCTTGATTTCTTCATAAAAATCAGTCTTTTCGGCATAATTCCACCATAAATCCGCAAGATAGACACTTCTTTCTTTCCATGGCTTTGTAACGCAGTGAAGTACACATATATCATTCAAAGCTTCTTTTAATTCTTCGGCCGTATATTTATCGTCGCCAACCAAAACCCTGGCATATTCTAAAATTTTATCTTCTTGTGCGTAAATATTAAATAATCCGAATTTTGGCGGTAAAACTCCTATTTTATCTGCACAAACAACATTTATAACCGTTTGGTCGTGCTGAATAAGTCTGCTGTTATTTTCTTCAATAAAAGAATTAAATTTATTGGCCATATCGTCTTTTCTAAGCTCTTTTAGATTAATAAGCATTACGCCCGCACAAATATAATGACCGGGCTTAACTCCAAACGAGCTTGCGCCATTTGCGTTATTATCAAGATGCCCCCTATAATAAAGCCCTTCCATATCAATGTTATACATTTGATTTAAATCTTGAAAAGTAAGCGTATCGCCATCAAGCCAAATTATTTTATCCAAATTTACAAGAAGATCGGAAAGCGCCAATCTGTAATACGTTGGGGTTGTAATATGGCCCTTATCGTTTGCATTTTTAAATTGCTCACCCATGTTTATAAAATGTATATGACATTTATTATATTTTTTTTCTAAAGACTTAATTTTTTCTTTGCTTTCATCTTTAAATTCACTTGGGTGCATTACATAAAAGCTATATTCGCTTCTTGGATTTTTATTTTCCATTGCAGAAGTAATTGCAACCACAGTCGGATACACATAGTTATCGTCTAGCGCCATTGCTATTGGTACACCTTTATTGACTATATTTTGCGGGATGGCATCTTCTTGCTTAAAGTCTTTATAATTGTCACCATTAAAAATAAACAGAACCGCAGAAATAACAAAAAGCACCAAAACTATAACCATACCAATAAATTTCGATCTTTTCTTATTCTCCATAAACTGATTTTTCCTTTCAAATAATTATTAGAATATGGGATACGCTTCTTTTATTTCATAGTAAAAATCTGTTTTACGTGCGTAGTACCACCAAAGATCCACCAAGTTCACATCAGGATCTTTCCAAGGTTTGGTTACACAGTGAAGTACACAAAGATTATTAAGAGCGTTTAGCATATCTTCATATGTGTATTTATCTTTGGCAATTAATATGTCAGAATATTCCATGCAACGTTCTTTTGTTGCATCAATATTAAACATTCCAAATTTCGGCGGTAAAATTCCTATTTTATCTGCACAAACAACATTTATAACAGTTTGGTCATGCTGAACAAGTTTGCTATTGTTTTGTTTTATAAAGTCATTAAATCTTTTGACCATGTTGTCTTTTCTAAGCTCTTTTAAATTAATAAGCATTACACCGGAACAAATATAATGATCTGTTTCCACTCCAAATGGCGCTGCACCATATACATTATTATCCAAATAGCCTCTATAGTAAAGACCTTCCATATCGATATCGTACATTTGAGTCAAATCTTGCAAGATAAGTGTATCGCCGTCAAGCCAAATCATTTTATCTAAATTAACAAGAAGATCAGAAAGTGCCAATCTGTAGTATGCAGGCGTTGTAATATGTCCTTTGTCGTTCGCATTTTTAAATTGCTCACCCATATTTATAAAATGTATATGACATTTGTCATATTTTTTTTCTAAAGATTTCACTTTTTCTTTACTTTCATTTTTAAATTCGCTTGGGTGCATCAAATAAAAAGTATATTCATTTACTGCATTTTTATTTTCCATTGCCGAAGTAATTGCGACTATTGTTGGATATACATAGTTATCGTCAAGTGCCATTGCTATCGGTACACCTTCATTTACAAAATTCTGAGCAGCAGGCTCCTCGTATGAAACATTTCGTTTATATTTATTATAAAAAAACACTCCTGCCCCAAGCAAAAAAATTACACCAATAATTATATAAATTATACTAGCCTTTTTTAATTTAATTTCTTTGAATTTCAAAATTTACTCTCTCCCTTTAAAATATTTAAAAAAATCTACAAAATTATACATTATCCGATAAGTTATACAATACCAGGCAAAAACGTTTATGTCAATAGTTAAAAAAGAGCGAATTTTTAATTTTAAAAAACAAAAAATATAAAATAGCTACATTTTTAACAACTAATAATTTTTTTCATAGTATATTTTAAAGGAGTGATTTATATTATGAAAAATAACTTTTCTTCTGAATTTTTTCTTGCATCGCACAGCGCAAATGGATTTTATTCTATTTTTAACGAACTTTATTTCCCGGACGAAAATTGGTTTTGCTACGTTTTAAAAGGAGGCCCTGGAACAGGTAAATCCACCCTTATTAAAGAAATTTCAAAATTTGCCCAAAAAGCAAAAATTAAATTTGAGTTAATTCATTGCTCATCTGACCCAAAATCACTTGACGGAATAATTTTTCCAGATTTTAAAAAATGCATTGCAGACGGAACATCGCCACATATAATCGAACCAAAATACCCCGGAATAAGCGACGAAATAATAAACCTTGGTGAATTTTGGGATAAAAAATCGCTGCAAAAACACACTGAAAAAATGCTAAAGCTTTACAAAGAAAATTATTTATACCACAAAAAAACAGCAAGCTACCTTAAAGCTTACGGAGAAATTGAAAGGCAAAACAGCTTTGAAAATTTTATAGACAAAGAAAAACTGGAAAAATATTCACTAAATCTTGCCAAAAGAATATTTGGGTTAAAATCCTCACCGCAAAAAGGCAAAGAAAAATTAAGACTCATCAGCGCCGTAACGCCAGAAGGAGAAATATTTTTAGAAAAAACGCTTTATCACTATGCAAACAATATTTATTTAGTGGGCAATAAATTCAGAAAAATCGGCAGCTATATTTTAAATAAAATAAGAAAAAGAGCCACAGAAAAAGGCTTTGACATAATAACTTGCCCGTCTGCAATTTTAGGTGAAGAATACTTAGATGCAGTTATAATTCCAAAATTAAATTTAGCTTTTGCCACCACAGATAAAATAAACCTTGAAAAAATTCCCAAAAATATAAAAATTAAAAAAATAAACGAAAAAAGATTTTTGAAAAAAAGCGAAATCGTAGCACATAAAAACGTAATTAAATTTAATTTTAAACTACAAAAAACGTTCCTTGGCGAAGCTGTGAGCAACCTAAAAAAAGCGCTGGAAATTCACGACAAAATTGAAGAAAAATACATAAATTCAATGGACTTTAAGAAAATAAAAAAAATAACCGACAAGTTATCATCGGCTATTTTTCCTAAAACTATTTAACTATTAAATTTAGCAAACTTCTTCTTTGTTTTTATATTTGTTAACTCCAGCACACTTTTCAAAGAAGCTGCTTCTCAATCCTAAATTCCAAGCAAATGCACCAGCAGAAGCTACAAGCCCTAAACATGAAGTCATAAATTTAGCCACTGCTACAACGTCTTTCCAAACCGATTTTTCATTTGACATTTAAATTACTCTCCTTACTTAATTTATTTAATAATTCTTCTTTTTACGACATCTATAACACCGTCTAAACTACTTATAAAAGAATCAATAGCACATATTAAAGCAGCACCAGAGAAAAAAATGAACATAATTTAAAACCCCTTTTCAATTTTTTATTTTTAATATTTATAATAGTACCATACTTTTTATAATGTTGCAATACTGAGTTTATATTTTAATTTTTTTTATTAATTCGGCTAATCTTTCTTTTTCGTCTATAAGATACAAATACCCAAACAAAGCTTCTATTCCCGTGGCTCTGTGATACTCCACGCGAGAGGCTTTTTTTGGTGTGTTATTAATATGAGCGTTCCTTCCGCGTTTATACACAGTCATTTCTTCTTCTGTCAGAATGTCTTTAATATCATCGAAAAAATCAGACTGCGCCTTGCAACACACATTTTTATTTTTAAGTACATTAAGATCCCCTATATGGCCCGATTTTTCAAAAATAATTCTTTTTCTCATCATAAGTTCAAAAACAGCATCGCCAAAAAACGCAAGTTTTTGCGGGCTCATACTTTTTATTTCTTTTATATCTTCATAATTCATAAAAAATTTCACGCCTATTCAAAAAAATCAAATTCAATTTCGCCAATTTTTACCGTGCTACCCTCTTTGGCACCGGCTTTTTTCAGGGCATCAGTTAGGCCGGCTTTTGTAATGGTGTCTTGAAAATAATGCATCGAATCATAATCGTTAAAATTAACCGAATTTATAAGTTTATCAAGCCAAATAGCATTTACATGATAAACTCCGTTAATATTTTTTATTTCCAGTTTATCTTCTTTGTAAGAAAGAATTTCAGGGGTTGTATCAGGCTCAAAAAATCTTGCCGGGGGAAGCGTGCTCAGTTTTTCGGCTATTTTATCAACCATTTCTTTTATGCCTTTATTTTGGCAAGCGGTAACTTCGATAAATTCATAGCCTTTTCTGTTTACATAATTTTTAAAAGTTTCTATTTTTTCTTTTGAAGCAATATCGCATTTGTTCCCAACAACTATCATCGGGCGGTTTGCAAGCTGCTCATTAAATTTTTTAAGCTCGTTGTTAATAATATCAAAATCATCACAAGGATTGCGCCCTTCGCTGCCTGAAACATCTACCACGTGAAGTAAAAGTCTGCACCTTTCCACATGACGCAAAAATTCATGACCCAAGCCAATACCTTTCCAAGCGCCCTCGATAAGCCCCGGTATATCCGCCATAACAAAAGACTTTTCTTCATCATATTTTACAACGCCCAAAATTGGCGAAAGTGTGGTAAAATGGTAATTTGCCACTTGCGGTTTGGCTTCACTGACGATTGAAATTATAGTCGATTTACCAACATTTGGATAACCCACAAGACCAACATCAGCCAGGAGTTTCAATTCCAGCTTAACTTCTAATTCTATGCCCTTTTCTCCGGGTTTGGAAAACCTTGGGCTTTGCTTAACAGGGCCTGCAAAATTCATGTTTCCTGCTCCGCCTCTGCCGCCTTTTATCACAACAACGGGTTCATCGGAAGAAATATCCGCAATAATTTTGCCACTGTTAATATCTTTTACAAGCGTACCGTACGGAACTTTTATAATCAAATTTTCGCCACTTTTACCGGTTTTTTTGCCGGACGAACCATTTTGCCCGTTTGGAGCAAAAAACTTCTTTTTATACCTAAAATTAGAAAGCGTAGATAAGTTGCTATCCGCTTTAAAAATTATCGACCCACCTTTACCGCCGTTTCCGCCGTCAGGACCGCCTGTTGCGGTAAAAATATCCCTATGAAATGAAACCGCGCCATCTCCTCCGTTGCCGGCTTTTATTTTTATATTCGCTACATCAACAAACATTTTTTCACCTTCTTTAACTTTACAAATAAAAAAGCGGATCAACCACTCGATCCGCCCAATCTTTGCCGCAGATTAATTTGCAGCATAAACGCTAACTTGTTTACGATCGCGTCCACGACGTTCAAACTTTACTATGCCGCCAATTTTAGCATATAAAGTATCGTCTTTGCCTTTACCAACATTATTTCCGGGATGAATTTTCGTTCCACGTTGTTTTACAATAATATTTCCTGCCAAAACGCTCTGCCCATCACCACGTTTAACGCCCAAACGTTTTGATTCGGAATCACGTCCGTTACTACTTGAACCTTGACCTTTTTTATGTGCAAAAAGTTGGATATTAATTCTTAACATTTAAAACTACACCTCCGTATAACTTACATTTATGTTTTTTGAATAAATTTCTTCTAAAAGCAATAAGTGATTTTTAAATCCGTTCAAAATATCTTTGCAAAGTGCGGCATCTTTTGAATTTACAAGCATTTTCATATAACCTGCATCTTCTACCACATTTATATCTGCCGAAATTCCCATAACATCTGTAATGGTATTTGCGGTCATATATGCTGCCGAAGATACGGCCGAACAAACAATATCTTTGCCGGATTCAGCATATCCTGAATGCCCAAGTATTTCAAAACCTACAATTGTTCCCGATTCCAACACAAAAAACTTAGCACTTAGCATAACACTTATCCATCACTTAAAATTTAATAGATTCTATTTCGACTTTTGTGTAAAACTGTCTGTGACCCATTTTACGTTTACAACTTTTCTTCGGTTTATAAGTAAACACAGTAATTTTCTTGGCTTTATCAGTTTTAATTACCTTTCCGATAACTTTTGCAGAAGCTACTTCTGAGCCAACATGGAAGCCTTTTTTATCTTGACCTGCAATAACTTTGAAGTCAACTGAATCGCCTTCCATTTTGTCAAGTTTTTCAACGTAAATCACGTCGCCTTGACTTACTTTGTATTGTTTACCACCGGTTTCAATAATTGCGTACATCTTTTTACGCACCTACCTTTTTATCATCTCGCTATTGTTTCAGGCGGCTTTTAAAAGCTCTTTCATGCCTGCAATATGCGGCTTTATTATTTTATCACAATAAAACATCTGTGTCAAATAAAATTTATTTTCACATAAAAAACCGCACCTAAATCGGTGCGACTTTAAACTTAAGAAAGACCGGTTAATTCACAAATATAATTTACTACGTCGCCAACTGTGCTAACCGAACTTATCACATCATCCGTGGCTTCTATATCGAATTCATCTTCCAGTGACGAAAGCAAATCCGCCAAATCCAAAGAATCTGCCTCTAAATCGTCAAATAAATTTGTGTCAAGCGTTATTTCTTCTTCGCTTTTGTCAAATTGCTCGCTTAAAATCGCTCTTACTTTTTCAAATACCATTTAAAAAATCTCCCATCAACAATTTTAAAAAATTTATTTTTTAGAGGGGGTTTCTTGCTGAGTTTCCCCTTTATCTTCCAAAAGTACAACGTTTACTTCAAATGTTTCCGAACTCATGCGTGTTCTGGACGGCCTAAATATCGAAAGTGTTATGCTTTCGCCCGCTTTATGATTATAAAGCTCACCATAAAAAGCGTCAAGACTCGTTACACTTATGCCGTTAATTTTTGTAACTATATCTCCAACTTGAACACCACTTGAACCAAGATTACTTTCTGAACTTATTTCGGAAACAATAAATCCTACCGGTACATTATATATTTGCGCTTGATAATTGCTTACCATTTTTCCGGCCATACCGAGCCTTACTCTACCGGAAACATAGCCTTTGTCTATTATATCATCAACTATGGTTTTAACCGTATTACTTGGAATTGCAAATCCCATACCTTCACAGTGTGCCACCGCAATTTTAGTGGAATTTATTCCGATTATTTGCCCTCTCATGTTTATAAGCGGGCCACCTGAATTTCCGGGGTTGATTGCCGCATCGGTTTGTATGTATTTCACCAAACTTTTTGGACCACCACTTGCGGGGCGGTTTATTGCGGAAACTATACCGCGGGTAAGCGAACTTGCAAAGTCAAGCCCTAAGGGATTACCGAGTGCAAGTGCAGAAGCACCCACTTTAACTTCGTCTGAATTTCCAAAAGTTGCGGCTTTCAGGCCTGTTTTATCTGTTTTTATAACGGCCAAATCAGTTTTGCTGTCGTACCCCAAAACTTTACCAGAAAATTCTTCGCCGGTATTAAGAACAATTTTAATGTTATTTTGCTTAGAATTGCCCACAACGTGCGAATTCGTTACTATATACCCTTTATCGCTGATAACTATTCCGGAACCTTCGCTTGTTGGGTCGGAAATAATATCTGCATGAGAATCATATACTACAACACCTACAACAGAAGGCGAAACCATTTCATAAATAGACTCTGCAGACAATTCCCCCTCTGGAGTAGAACTTTCAAATTTTATTTCTGATTCTCCGGAAGTATGAGAGCTTCCTTCGGAATTATTTGTGAGCAAAGAAGGGCTTTGTAAGCCTTTAAAATTACCAAAACTGTAAATAATATAAGAAACCAAAAAAACAACCAAAACAGACAAAACTGCAAGCGACGCAATAAGGAATGTACGTGTTTTTTTACCCATTATCACAGAAAAATCTTCTTGTTTTTCATTGAAATCATCATTTTTGATTTCTACTTTGTTTTCTAAAGTTTCAGAGGGGTATTCATATTTTTGCTCCTCTTTTGTGCTGTTTTCTTCGTTAAAATTTTCTTCCATTTTAATTCACTCCTTATTTATCCGCTTCTGAACTTAAATCTTCAGAATTATTATCTTCTTTACATTTACCGCTCATAATTTCTTCAAATTTTTCCCCGCTCATTTTTTCATTTTCTATTAAATAATTAGCTATTTCATGGAGTTTATCAATATTTTGGGTAAGAATTGTTTTTGCCGCTAAGCATGCACCGGAAATTATATTTTTCACTTGCTCGTCTATTTTTGATGCAGTGGCTGTAGAGCAATTTTGGAATATTCCTTTTCCGATATCTTCATTCAAATAATCATAATTTGCAAAATATACAACCGGGCCTACTTCATCGTCCATACCATATTTTGCAACCATATCACGGGCGATTTTTGTGGCACGTTTTAAGTCGCTTGCCACCCCTGTGGTAGTATCATTACAAATTAATTTTTCGGAAACCATTCCGCCAACAAGAGTTTTGATTTCTTCGGTTAATTTCGTTTTAGATGCAAAAATGTCGTCTTTTTCGGGCAAATACCTGGTATATCCGCCGGCATTTCCGCGCGGAATAATTGAAATTTCATGAACTTTATCGTGATTTTTACAAAAATAAGAAACTATTGCATGGCCACCTTCGTGGTAAGCCGTTAATTTTTTGTCTTCCGGTGTAACAACGTGTTTTTTCTTTTCAAGGCCTATTGTTACTTTAAGTGTTGCTTCTTCAATTTCTTTCATTGTTATAGCTTTAATGTTGTTTCTTACGGTTAAAATTGCAGCTTCGTTAATTAAATTTGCAAGGTCAGCACCGGTAAAGCCCGCAGTGGATTTTGCTATTGTTTTGAGTTTTACATCCGGACCAAACGGCTTACCTTTGGCGTGAACCATAAGTATTTCTTCCCTTTCTTTTATATCGGGATAGTTTACGTAGATTTGCCTGTCGAATCTACCCGGACGCATTAAAGCGGGGTCTAAAACATCTGGTCTATTTGTTGCAGCCATTATTATAATGTCGTCCCTTTCGTTAAAGCCGTCCATTTCAACCAAAAGCTGGTTAAGAGTATTATCTTTTTCTGCGCCATTAATTCCGGAATCTCTCCTTCTGCCAACGGCGTCTATTTCGTCAATAAAAATTATACACGGAACTTGCTTTTTTGCCTGCTCAAAAAGATCTCTGACACGCGCCGCACCAAGTCCGACGTACATTTCAATAAAATCCGAACCGGAAGTTGAAAAAAACGGAACACCGGCTTCTCCCGCTACAGCTTTTGCTAAAAGAGTTTTACCTGTTCCGGGGGGGCCCATAAGTATAACTCCGCGAGGAATTTTTGCACCAACCGCACGGTATTTTTCGGGATTTCTTAAAAAATCCACGATTTCATAAAGTTCTTCTTTTTCGCTTCTTGCCCCGGCAACATCTTCAAAGGTCACTTTTTTCTCCGTAGTAACCACAGCTTTGGATTTGCCCATAGACATTGCTCCACCAGGGCCCATCCCCAAGGAAGTCATTCGTCTGGTAAAAAGCCAGCCCAAAAACAGCATCGTAAGAATTGGCAAAACTATAAAAGATACAATGCTTATAATACCCGAGGTATCTTTTGCTTTAATAAGGTTATATTCCATTGGAGCATCAGGATTATTTTCGTTGTATTTTTCAATATAGTCTTTAATATCCGCATACATAAGGTTGGTACTAGGCGCAGTATAATAAAGAACATTACCATCTTTTAAGGTTATTTCCATTTCGCCCGAACCTAAATTCATGCTATATTTAGTTACTTGCTCATTTTTAAAGCTATCTACAATTTCAGAATAATTATAAGTTTTTTCCGGCGCAAAACCCCGTGTGAATATATAAAAAAGAACTATAATCACGGGAAGCGCAAGAAACATGACGACCCCTAAGGGCATTTTTAATTTATCGTTTTTATTCAATTAATTCACTCCAACTTCTAAATAATTAATTTTCACTTTTATTTTATAGATACTTAGGGTTAATTATACCTACAAAAGGCAAATTTCTGTAGTATTCATCATAATCCAAACCATAACCCAGCACAAAATCATTTGGAATAACTTTTCCAACATAATCTGCCTGAATATCTGCGACTCTTAACTTTGGTTTATCAAGCAATGTGCATATTTTAAGACTTTTTGGCTTGCGCTTATTTAGTATGTTCACAATATATTCCAAAGTATGCCCACTTTCGAGTATATCTTCAACTATAAGCACATCTTGGCCTTTTATATCAATGCTAAGACCATCTTTTATTTCAAGTTTTCCGGTATTTTTAGTCCCGCCTTTATAACTGGAAGCAAGCATAAAATCCACCTTGCACGGCACGGTTAACTTACGCATTAAATCTGTTAAAAACAAAATTGACCCTTTAAGCAAACAAATAAGCACTATTTTTTTGCCTTCGTAGTCTTTGTTAATTTCACTTGCCAACCTTTTTACAATCCCTGCTATTTCTTCTTCGCTAATTATTACTTTTTCAATAATGTCCATGGCTTAACTCCTTGCTATTACTGCTATTTTATTTGTATTTTCATCGGGAATATAATCCTCGGATGTCCCTATTTTATCAATCCATATAACTTCGTTTTTGTATGCTATAACAGGAATTTTGTCCCTAATATCTTCAGGAATTTTAAGTTCATTAAAAAGTTTTTTCAAACTTTTTGTCACTTTTCTTACCGGAAGTCTAAATTTATCTCCCGGCCTACGATTTCTCAAAACGCTTCCTTTGGGGAGTTTATCATAATCAAGCGCAGCTGATTTTTTATTTTTTATTTTATCATAATCACATTTGCTTAATATATTAATTATGATATCAGTTTTAATCTCTGTCAAGCTATTTATATTTTTAATTGGGTACTCCCAGTTTATTTTTTTCTTTAATTTTTTATTTTTTATCCGCAAAATCCCATTTTCACAAATAAGTTTAGTATTGTTTGGTAAATCTGCTTCTTTTTTTTCTTTTTTAATTATATTCAAAACGCTTTCGATGTGTTTATTTTCCGGATTTTTACCCGTAAAATTATTAATTATTTTAAAAACAACTCGGTTTTTTATTGCTGTATCCAGACTGTTTATTTTTTTAGCGTCATATCCACCCGACAATTTCACTGCTTTCAGACTCTCATTTGCCACTTTTTCCAAGTAATTTTCTTCGTTTCTAAGGATTTCAATTGTTCTGCCTACCGAAAACTCAAATGCGGGATTTATTTTTTTTAGATATTCAATAATTTCAAGCCTAATTTTGTTACGAGTATAATTTTTTTCAAAATTTGTGCTGTCGTGAATGTAACTAAGACCGTTTTCTTTGCAATATTTTTCTATTTCTCCACGGCTAACGTCCAAAAGCGGCCTTATTATTTTTCCTCTAACCGGAGGAATACCGCAAAGCCCTTTAAGCCCACTGCCTCTTATCAAATTTAAAATCATTGTTTCCACAGAGTCGGAAAGTGTATGCGCTGTTGCAATCTTGATTTTTTCATTTTTTGCATACTCGTTAAAAATTTGATACCGAACTTCCCTGCCCGCTTCTTCCAAACCGATTTTGCTTTCTTTGGAATTTTTTTTAATATCCGCTTGTTTTACCGCTAAATTTATCCCGTGTTTTTTGCAAAAACCTCGGACAAAATCTTCATCTCTTTTAGATTCCTCGCCGCGCAAATTATGATTAACATGCACAGCCAAAACTTGAAACTTTTTGCCTTTTTCGCTTACAAAATAATGCAGAAAATGCAAAAGCGCCGTGGAATCCGCACCTCCGGAAAATCCCACAACCACTTTCTTTGCATCAAAAAGCATTTGATGTTTTTTTATGGTGTTTAATGCTTTAGAAATCACTTCTGTAAGCCTCCTGAGCTGTAAAACGCATGTATTCTCCCTGCCAATGAAGGTCAACTGTTCGGGTTTCACCGTGCCTATTCTTGGCAACTATGCATTCGCCGTGATTTTTGTCGCCTTCTTCTGAAACTTCATTTGATCCGTAGTATCCCTCTCTATATAAAAACATTACAATGTCAGCATCTTGCTCAATTGAACCCGAATCCCTAAGATCAGAAAGCATCGGCTTGTGGTCTGCCCTTTGTTCGCTGGCCCTGGAAAGCTGCGAAAGCGTTAAAACCGGAACGTCGAGTTCTTTTGCCATTATTTTAAGATTCCTTGTTATTTCGGAAATTTCCTGCACTCTGTTGTCTATTCTTTTTGGGCTTGACATAAGCTGCAAATAATCGATTATAACAAGATCCACATCGCCAAGACGCCTTAATTTTGCTTTCATTTCGGGTATTGTTATTCCGGGAGTGTCGTCGATATAAATAGGCGCTTTAGAAAGAACATCTCCGGCTTCAATTAAACTCATCCATTCTTTTTCGCTGAGTTTCCCGAGCCTTAAATTCTGGCCTGATATTTTTGCCTGAGTGGAAAGCATACGAGAAACAAGCTGCTCTTTAGACATTTCAAGTGAAAAAATAGCAACTTTTTTATTTTTTACAATTCCCACATGCTCAGCAATATTAAGGGAAAAACTCGTTTTCCCCATACCCGGCCTAGACGCAAGGAGTATAAGGTCGGTTTTATTAAGACCCATAATAACCCTATCCAGTTCTCTTATTCCCGTCGGGAGACCGCTGTATTCTTGGTCAGTTCTTGAATTAAGTTCATCAAGTCTGTCAAACGTTTGAATTACAATTTCGTTAATTCTTTGAAGTCCGTGAGTTTCTTTTCCGCGCCTTATATCAAAAATTTTCTGCTCGGCAGAGTTTAATAAATCCGCCGAATCCACATCACCCGAAGACGCATCGCTTATAATCTCTTTTGCCGTACCCACAAGTTTTCTTAAATTATATTTGTCTTTTACAATATCCGCATAAAACGAAACATTTGAAACAGACGGCACTATCTGCGCAAGTTGCAAAAGGTAAGACTTAAAATGATTATAATCAATATTTTCCATACCTTTTAGCTTGTCAAGTACTGTTACATAGTCCACCGGCTGCCCCATTGTGAACATTTCCAGCATAACCGAGTATATCGCCTTATGATTGGCAGAGTAAAAATAGTCTGCATGGTTTAGAATTTGAATAACTTTATTCAGGCAAGACGAATCTATTAAAATAGAACCCAAAACAGATTGCTCAGCTTCTAAATTATACTGAAGTTTCACGCCGTCAAAATCAATTTTATCATTGCCCAAATCCATTTATTCTCACCCCAGTTCAATACTAGTGATAAAAAATCTTGCTTAAATTATCCCCTTAGTCCAGCATTTATGGCAAAGAGTTATGTACTTTTCTTCTCCGCCAATATCAATTATATTACCCACGTAAACAACTTTGTTGCCACAATAACGTGCATTAACAATCGCCTTCGTGCCGCACTTACTGCACATAGACTGTATTTCTCTTATTGTGTCGCTAACTTCCACAAGCCTTTTGCTTCCTTCAAAAAGGTGACCCGTGTAGTCTGTTTTTAAGCCGTAGCACATAACCATTATGCCGTTATCTGCCATTTCGCGGAGCTCGTCCACTTGATCCACGGTTAAAAACTGCGCTTCGTCTATCATTATAGTGTCATACTTTGAGTCGTCGCCTATTGTTTCTTTGATTGTTTTATCTCTATCAAGGAAAAAAGCTTCGCTGGAAAGCCCTATTCTAGATTTTATAAGTGTTTTTCCGTTTCTTGTGTCTAAACTTGGTTTTAAAAGCGCAACGGTTCTTCCTCTTTCTTCAAAATTAAATTTTTTCATAAGAGCATTTGCTGTTTTACTAGAACCCATTACCCCATAATAAAAATACATTTTCACTTTATATCGCCCCTAAAATAAATTTTGGCGGAGCGGGTGGGATTCGAACCCACGTGCGGTTGCCCGCAAACTGATTTCGAGTCAGCCCCGTTATGACCACTTCGATACCGCTCCACGCATAAAAAACGTTAACATATTTATTTTATTGTTATTCAAAAATTATGTCAAGACATGAAAAAAATTGAAAACACAAAATTTTAATATTTTTATCCCCCTATTTTTGACATATTATACGCTTTTAAAGGTTCATAATTATATATGTAAATCAAAAAAGCAAGCAGGTGATTGATAACGCAGATAATATACATAGACGTTTTAATAACTGTAAATCTTTTTATAAATTATTTACTGCTTCTAACCACAAAAAAATTTTTATCGCTATGCTGGAAAACACCAAGGGTTATTATTGCGGAAATTTTAAGCGGAATTTTTTCTCTTTACATACTTTTACCGGAAGTTAATTTTTTTGTTTCCTTAATAATCAAATTATTTATGGCGGCAAGCATAATATTTAGCGTTTTTGGGTTCAAAAATATCAAATTTTTCTTAAAAACATCGCTTTGTTTTTTCTTTGTGAACTTTATATTCTCAGGAATTATGCTGGCTATGTGGTTCACTTTTAAACCACCGGGCATGGAGATGAGCAACGGAATTGTTTATTTTAATATTTCGCCGCTAATTCTGGTTTTTTCCACTCTGATTTCTTATTTTGTAATCGAAATCATAAACAGAACGCTTGATACAAAAAGCATCAAAAACTCATTTTGCACCATAAAAATAGACTTTGGAAACAAAACCGAGAAATTAAAAACCAAAATTGACACCGGAAATCTGCTAAAAGAACCTTTTTCAAATTTGCCCGTAATAATAATAAGAAAAAGCAACGCTTTAAAGATAGTTCCAA
>JAFQXU010000019.1 GCA_017406805.1 Clostridia bacterium
TCTTGATAAATTCAATAATTGCATATACTGATTTTGCATTATTTTTTAACTTAAATTTTTCATCAGCTATTTCTTTCAATTCATCAAATTTGCCATCACAAATATAAATATTTTCCTTAGATGTTTCTTTCAGCATTTTATGAACTAAACTAAATAAAAGATATGATTTACCTGAACCAGAATTTCCGCCAAGGAGCAAATGAGGCTTTGAAATATAGTTCCAATTGTGACGATTTGAGAGCTTAATTGTGCCTTTTGTGTCTTTTACAACTAAGTTGTTTAAGTCGCAAATATCGCTATTTTTTGACCTCTTATAAAGCAATTTATAGCTAACATAACCAATTTCGTTTGTTTTACTCAATAACTCAGAATTAAATAGGCTTTGGATTTGTCCGCCTAAAGTCAAAAATTTATCATCCATTTTTGAACCGCTTTTTAAAATCATAATGTCTAATATTTTATCGCCAAAACTGTTTTCAGAAACAACGTACTTGATGACAGCTGCAAATTGAATTCTTTTTTTGGTCTTCTTATTGCTCACTACATTTTTCGTAAATTGGTCAATCTCATATAAGTTATTTGCTTGTATCAAATACTTTAATTTTAAGTAAATAGACGGAGCACGACTAAGCCACCTTAAAACATGTTTAGTTTGCAGTCTACGCAACGTTACTGATACTTTCATATAATTATCCTCCTAAAAATAAAACGCTATAGCGCTTAAACTAGAGCGTTCTAAGCTATACCGTTTTAAATACTATCCTTCTAATTGTCTCGCTGATTGAGATCCCATTTTCTTCAGAAAAGCGTGTGATTTTTTTAAAATCTTTTTCTGAAACTCTAAAAAGTACAATTTTATTTTTCACTTTCAAATTTTCAATTCTCCTTTATTTTTGGCATAGAAAACGTTAAACCACTTTTTCCGTTCATGGTCCAAAAATTGGCCTCAATAGTGTCCAAATTCAATGCTTGATTAACTTTATATTTGCTCATCATTTCTTTTGTATGGCCTTTAGCTCGTATCTCGATTCTCTCGAATGTTGCAGCACTACCAACCGTAATTATTTGACCTTTAATTTCTTTTGTTTTGAAATCCAACCAATCGCGAGTTCGTAAATAAATTAATTGACCAAAAGTTTCTTTAATATTTATTTGTAATTTCATAACATTCTCCTTTTTTGCATTTCTTTCAATTTTCTATTCTTGTCTTTTCGCTTAGCTATATGCCTTTTTGCGTTTTCCGTTAAAACGATCATCGTCTTATAGTGAGTTTCAGTTCCATCAGCGTGAACTATTACTTTGGTTGCTGGAATTGGTTCGTCATAATCAAATTCATTCATTTTTTTGCCCTCCTTTTTATTTTTGTCACAAAAGTAAATATCATTTTGTAATACAAAAAAAAAGAAAAAGCATACGCTTTAACCTTTTTCATTTATATTTTGCTGAATAGCTCTGTCTTTCATCATTTTCGCATGAACTTGCGATAAAGGAACGAGTTTGCTTTTTTCTCCCTCGACAGACTCGATAATGTCATACAATTTACTACAAAAATTATAAGTAGAATCTAAATTCTCCAAATCTACATTAAAATCACCTATCTTCTCATAACGCCTTTTTAAAATATTAAATTTCCTTACGCTAACATGATTAGTTGATACAATTAAATTTAAAGGTATTCTCCTAGCTATCTGCATAAACGCATTATCTGGGTCTTTCCTATCATCTGCATTTGCTGATGCTATTAATGCATTTATAGCATCTCCTAATGACCTACTTTTTACAATACAACATAAATCTGAAAGCCAAAAAGTATTATAATGACGAGACGATACTTCAACAGCTCCATTTCGATCAAAAACTAAATTAAAATCTGAAAAACCAAAAGCAGTTTCTGGCATTAATTCATCTAATATTGTGCTGTATTGATTATTATATGATTGAAAAGGGTCATATGTCACGCCTTTCCCTTTACTCGAACTTTTATGAGTATTTTCTTCTGGAAATCCATGCATTAAATTAGAAATTCCGCAAATAGTCGATGCTATTGTTGTTTTACCAGCGTTACTGTCGCCCTCTAAATATATAGTAGTTAATCTTCTACCATTTACTTTCATTTTTTCTTGTAAAAAAATTTTCCTATATTCCCTTACCGCTTTTTCAATTTCTTTTATTTTTTTTAAATATACTACTATGCCTTTTGTTTTACCAAATTCCTTAATGAAAACTTCACGTATTTCACTTTCGAGTATTTTACCGTCAACTATTGCGACTAAAACCTCATTAATAAATTCATTTTCTTTATCAGTATGTGCTTCTTTTCCAACAATTCGAGATGTGTACTCTTCACGCTTAATGTCATCGTCTATTTTTACACCATTTTTGAAGAAATATAACTCTGAAATTCCATAACGATATTTACTATCATTCATTGATTTATCAGTTGTATGAGTTAAGTAGCGCATTGTTCCACTTATTGAATTTACTTTCTCAATTTCTCTCTCGTTCGTTCCTGTGCTTTTCATAACTGATTGTGGCCACCTCGCATTGTCACTTTTTAAAACAAAATGACAATGAATTGGCTTTATTTTTTCTTCCTCAGTGTCAGTTGCTGAAATTATGTCCTTATCATGGAAAATAAACCAAATTTCTGCATTATCTATTTTTTGGAATGTCTCAATAATAGACTGTTTCCATTCATCTATTGATATATTTGATACCAAATTCCCGTCAGCGTCATGAATGTCAAATTCATAATTCCGGACACCTGAAAAAATTCTATAACGTTTCTTAAGTTCGTTTTTGTACATAAAAAGTACCTTTCTTTTTCTATTACTTGAAAAAAATAAGGCACTTATGATATAATTATTTTACAGAAAAGAATATCACAAGCGCCAATTGCCGTTGTCGCTTTTTTTTTGTTTTTTTTTTGAATAAATTAATATAAATATATTTTAACATAATCATTTGACTTATACATTATGACAAAGTTTTTGCTTTTTTTGAAATTATTTTTGAAATTATTTTTGAAATTATTTTTAAAATAACAAAACCTCAATTTTTCATTCCTTTATATTTCAATAAAAGGTTGTTGATTTAAGGGAAAAAGAGCCTGTTTTCTGACACAAAATAGGTGTGTGTGTCAAATCTAGTGGGGGGTCTTTCTGACGAAGCTAGAAAGACCCCGTAACGAATTTTCTTAAACATACCAACGATTAAAATAGATTTTTAAAATACGCATTTTAAAAATAACGTATTTTTTTTTTGACACTTGACACACTACCTTTTTCTACAAAATATCGATTGTGTCATTTGTGTCATTAAAATATTAAATAACCAAAAAAGGTCAAAACATCACCCTCCAAACCTCTGAATGAATTTAAACACTTTTATTCAATCGACTGCTTATCGGGCATCACTTATACAAAATTTGAGCCAATTTGTAAACGACAAGCACGCAAGCGTGTTTGCTACGCAAATCATTTACAAACCGTCTAAAATTCCGTAACGCTCAAGGGCACCCGACAATCCGACGAATGAATAAAAAACAGCTTTTCAATTTCTTTTTTTCATAAAAACCAAAAGCATTTATTTCACTTCAACTTATTTCGTTCAAAAAGACTGCTTGTATTCTTCAGTTCACTATCGTCAAAACTGTTTCAGTTCACGCTTAACGCTACAACTTCAACAATTTCAACTATCGTTCTCTTCAGACACAGCTTTTCAAACAAAATTTAACGTCAAAGTGAAATATGCAACTTTGGGTTTTTATTCCAGGGCTTTGTCTTTTATGATTTCAGGGCTTTCAAAAAGTGAAATTTGTTCGCCATCGATAAGAATATAGCCTTCTCCAATTCCTCTATTTAATATTTCATTTTCTGCTCGAGTTTCTCCAAATATCATCTTAAAATTTTCAGTTGATAAATTACCTAAACCTATCCTGATTGCTGTATTGTCTCGAATGTCTAAATCTATAGAATTTGATGATGCTCGTTGCATCGCAATTAATACGTGTATATTGGCCGAACGGCCTTTTAAAATGATTGTTTTTAGTCTTTTATTCAATTCTTTAAATTCATCTTTTTCAAGCACCAAACTCAAGGCTGCAAATTCATCAATGACTAAAAATATTGCTTCACGCGATCTAAATTTATCTCGATATCTTTCGTCCATTTCATTTTCTACTCTCTTGATAAATTCAATAATTGCATATACTGATTTTGCATTATTTTTTAACTTAAATTTTTCATCAGCTATTTCTTTCAATTCATCAAATTTGCCATCACAAATATAAATATTTTCCTTAGATGTTTCTCTCAGCATTTTATGAACTAAACTAAACAATAAATATGATTTACCTGATCCAGAATTTCCGCCAAGGAGCAAATGAGGTTTTGCAATATAGTCCCAATTGTGACGATTTGAGAGCTTAATTGTGCCTTTTGTGTCTTTTACAACTAAGTTGTTTAAGTCGCAAATATCACTATTTTTGGACCTTTTATAAAGCAATTTATAGCTAACATAACCAATTTCGTTTGTTTTACTCAATAACTCAGAATTAAATAGACTTTGGATTTGTCCTCCTAAAGTCAAAAATTTATCATCCATTTTTGAGCCACTTTTTAAAATCATAATGTCTAATATTTTATCGCCAAAACTGTTTTCGGAAATAACGTATTTCATGACAGCTGCAAATTGTATTCTTTTTTTTGTCTTTTTATTGCTCATATTTACTACATTTTTCGTAAATTGGTCAATCTCATATAAGTTATTTGCTTGTATCAAATACTTTAATTTTAAATAAATAGACGGAGCACGACTAAGCCACCTTAAAACATGTCTAGTTTGCAGTCTACGCAACGTTACTGATACTTTCATATAATTATCCTCCTAAAAATAAAACGCTATAGAGAGCGTTCTAAGCTATAACTTTTCATTCAATATTCTTCTAATTGTCTCGCTGATTGAGATCCCTTTTTTTTTAGAAAAGCGTGTGATTTTTTTAAAATCTTTTTCTGAAATTCTAAAATGTAAGAACATATTTTTAACTTTCAAATTGTCAATTCTCCTTTATTTCTGGCATTGAAAACGTTAAACCACTTTTTCCGTTCATGGTCCAAAAATTGGCCTCAATAGTGTCCAAATTCAATGCTTGGTTAACTTTATATTTGCTCATCATTTCTTTTGTTTGATTTTTAGCTCGTATCTCGATTTTCTCGAATGTTGCAGCACTACCAACCGTAATGATTTGCCCTTTAATTTCTTTTGTTTTGAAATCCAACCAATCGCGAGTTCGTAAATAAATTAATTGACCAAAAGTTTCTTTAATGTTTATTTGTAATTTCATAGCATTCTCCTTTTTTGCATTTCTTCAAATTTTCTATTCTTGTCTTTTCGCTTCGCTATATGTCTTTTTGCGTTTTCTGTTAAAACGATCATCGTCTTACAGTGAGTTTCAGTGCCATCAGCGTGAACTGTTACTTTAGTTGCTGGAATTGGTTCGTCATAATCAAATTCATCCATTTTGTTTGCCCTCCTTTTTCGGTTTGTGTTACAAAAATAAATATCATTTTGTGCTACAAAAAAAGCAAAAAAGCCTTAGCTTTCTCGCTTTTCGTTTCTATTTTGCTGAATCTTCCGTTTTACATTAATTCTTCAATATCAAATTCTTTAGTAGCTTCAAACTCTAAATTCTGAATTATTTCATGCATCTCTGCTAAGAAATTAATTAACTCTTTTTTATCAATGATAGAACATTTAAATTCTTTTAAAACAAAATAGCTATTTGTTTTTTCGTCAAATTTTTTCAAAACAATATGACCACGATTTACAACAAGATTTAAAGGTATTCTCCTTTGTATCTGCATTTTCACGTTATTCATATCAAACCTTTCAAGTTCTGATGCTGTTTGTGAAATTGCATCAATAGTTTGATATAAAGGTCTGCTTTTTACTATACAACAAAAATCACTTAGCCAACGTTGAACTTGATTCCTTGATGCAACATCAACAGCACCTGTCTTATTAAAATATTTATTAAAATCACTAAAACCTAAACTCAATTCTGGCATGAATTCATCAAGTATTGTTGAATATTCATTATCGTATCTCTGAAATGGGTCTGATGTTATATTCTCAGCAGTTCCTGAACTAGAAAATACTTCATTTTCAAAACCATTTTTTAAATTCTCATATTGACATAAATATCTTGCTAATGTTGTTTTACCAGCATTTCCGGGGCCTTCTATGTAAATTGTTGTTAATCTTCTACCACCCGGTTTAGATTTCAAGTGAATATATTCTTCTTTCCTTTGATCAAAAACTAAATATAGCTCTTTTTTCTTTTTCAGGAAAAGTAAACTACCTTTCATTTCGCCAAATTCGTCAACAAAATACTTACGTATTTCTGATTTTAAAATCTCACCTTGTAGTATTTTTATTTTACTAGTATTAACAAAAGCAGTTTCCTCTTCACTATGTACTTCTTTACCAACTATTTTAGAAGAATAATCTTCACGCTTGATTTTATCATCCATTTTCACACCATTCCTAAAATAATACAACTCTGAAATGCCATATCTATGTTTTCGTTCATTCATAGATTTATCAGTTGTATGAGTCAAGTAACGCATTGAACCACTTATTGAGTTAACTTTCTCGATCTCTCTCTCATTCGTTCCTGTTTTTTCCATTACAGATTTTGGCCACCTCGCATTATCATTTATCAAAACAAAATGACAATGAATTGGCTTTATTTTTTCTTTTTCTGTGTCAGTTGCTGAAATGATATCTTTATCATGGAAAATAAACCAAATCTCTGCACTATCTATTTTTTGAAATGTCTCAATAATAGACTGTTTCCATTCATCAACAGAAATATCTAAAGTCAAATTACCGTCAGCATCGTGAGTATCAAAAATATAATTTCTTACACCAGAATAAAGCCTAATACGCTTCTTGAGTTGTTTTTTGTACATAAAAAGTACCTTCCTTTTTCGTTCTACTTGAAAAAAATAAGGCACTTATGATATAATTATTTTACAGAAAAGAATATCACAAGCGCCAATTGCCGTTGTCGCTTTTTTTTTGTTTTTTTTTAAGAAATAAATATAAATATATTTTAACATAATCATTTGACTTATATATTATGGCAAAGTTTTTGCTTTTTTTTTACATTTTTAGAAAATTATTTTTAAAATAACAAAATAGCAATATTTTTCCCTGTTTTTTCTATAAAACACTTATTGAACATTTGTAAATACAGGGAAAAATAGACATTTTTTTGACACAAAATTTTAGGTACTGTCAATCTCTAAAAAAGTGGGGGGTCTTCCTGACGAAGCTAAGGAAGACCCCCCGTAACCCACTTAATGTTGATATCAAATGATTTAATAGATTTAAAACATTTTTTAAAAAAAAAAAAATAAAAAAAAACTATTTTTATTTTTTACATTGTAAAAAATGAAA
>JAFQXU010000020.1 GCA_017406805.1 Clostridia bacterium
GATTTCGAAACTCCGAATTCTTTTGCCGTACTTCTAACGGTTGCTTTATTTTCTATTATATATTCTCCCAGCATAGCAGCTCGCTTTTCAAGTTCTTCTTTCACATATTACCCCTCCATACAGTGTATATGAACCATTTATATGTAAAAAATCTTTTTATTATGAATAATTTAACATTCCGAACGGCAAAAATATATTTTTAAAATTAAATTTTCATAAATTCTTGACTTATAATTTTAAATATGGTAAAATTTTATTACCTCGACTAAGGGGTTTATTTTTTGTACCCTTAAGAGGGAGGCTAAAATATTCCGAAATACCGGGAGGTGCCGCGATGAGAGTTAAAGTAACACTAGCCTGCACAGAGTGCAAACAGCGCAACTACGATACGACAAAAAACAAAAAGCATAATCCGGATAGGATTGAAATGAACAAACATTGTCGTTTCTGCAGGAAACATACTCTGCACAAAGAAACAAAGTAAGTGATTGGAGGCAAAACAATGAAAGAAAAAAAGCAAGGCTTATTTTCAAAAATCAAGAATTTTTTTGTTGAATCAAAAATCGAACTTAAAAAAATTGTTTGGCCCACCCAAAAAACAGTTTGGAAAAACACCGGAATCGTCCTTGCGATGATTTTTATAATGGGTGTTTTTGTTGCTCTTCTTGACGCAGGACTTATGGAGCTTTTACGCATGATAATGACAGTTTCAAATACTAAGTAAAGTCCGGAGGAATTAAAATTATGTCTGAAGAAGCTAAATGGTACGTGGTTCATACTTATTCAGGTTATGAAAACAAAGTAGCCTCAAACCTTGAAAAAACAATCGCAAATCATAACATGAAAAATATGATCCAAGAGGTAAAAATCCCAACAGAAATAGTTACAGAAATAAAAGACGGAAAAGAACGCCAAACTGAAAGAAAAATATTCCCGGGGTATGTGCTTGTAAAAATGATACTTAATAATGAATCATGGTACATAGTACGTAACATAAGGGGCTGCACAGGTTTCGTGGGTTCCTCCACAAAGCCAATTCCGCTTTCGCCCGAAGAAGTTAAAAAATTGGGAGTAGAAGTCAAATCGGTTAAGCTTTCTTACAAAATTGGAGAATCGGTTAAAATTATAGATGGTCCGCTTGCCAACTTAATCGGCAAAGTAGAAAGCATCGACACCGAAAACAAAACCGTTAAAGTTACTGTGTCTATGTTTGGAAGGGAAACCCCGGCCGAACTTGATTTGGGTCAAATCGAACCCGCAGTTTAATCTAAAAATTTCTTTTAAAAGCAAATTTTTTCAGTGGGAGAAGCAAAATTTTCATTGCTTCAAAATTACCACATAATTTGGAGGTGCAAAAATTGGCTGAAAATAAAGTTGAAAACAAAGCTGAAAGCCAAAAACAAGTCAACGCAATTGTAAAATTACAAATTCCCGCCGGTAAAGCAACCCCGGCACCGCCAGTAGGTTCTGCACTTGGACCGCACGGCATAAACATAATGGCATTTACAAAAGAATTTAACGACCGCACAAAAAACGACATGGGTATGATAATCCCTGTAGTTCTTACAATATACAAGGATCGTTCGTTCACATTTGTAACAAAAACACCGCCTGCCGCAGTGCTTATTAAACAAGCTTGTAAATTAGACAAAGCTTCCGGCGAGCCAAACAAAACAAAGGTTGGAAAAATAACCAAAAAACAAATTGAAGAAATCGCTAACCAAAAAATGCCCGACTTAAATGCTGCAAACATAGAAACTGCAATGAAAATGATTGCAGGAACTGCCAGAAGCATGGGGATTGAAGTAGTAGATTAATTAAACCGTCCCCACGGTGGGAGGAAAAAATCCGATTTACCACTAATTCAGGAGGAAATTTATGAAACACGGTAAAAAATATAATGAAAGTATAAAATCATATAATCAATCAAATTTTTATGATGCAAAAGAAGCATTAGAAATCTGCACAAAAAACGCAAAAGCAGGTTTTGATGAAACCATT
The DNA here is from genome assembly GCA_017406805.1 of Clostridia bacterium. Classification (GTDB taxonomy): domain Bacteria; phylum Bacillota; class Clostridia; order Oscillospirales; family Acutalibacteraceae; genus UMGS1491. The sequence goes on from JAFQXU010000020.1 coordinate 2,002, forward strand.
GAAATTCACGTAAGACTCGGCGTTGATTCAAGACACGCCGACCAACAAGTTAGAGGAGCAATCGTTCTTCCTAACGGAACAGGTAAAAAAGTTAGAGTTTTAGCCATTTGCAAAGGCGACAACGAAAAAATCGCAAAAGAAGCAGGTGCTGATTTCGTAGGTGCCGAAGATATGGCCAAGAAAATTCAAACTGAAAACTGGATGGACTTCGATGTGCTTGTAACAACCCCGGATATGATGGGAGTCGTTGGAAGGCTTGGTAAGGTTTTAGGCCCCAGAGGATTAATGCCTAACCCAAAAGCCGGCACAGTTACACCGGACATTGCCAAAGCTATTAAAGAATGTAAAGCGGGAAAAATTGAATATCGTTTGGATAAAACAAACATTATTCACTGCGTAATCGGTAAGGCTTCATTCGGTGCAGAAAAATTAAACGAAAACTTTGAAGCTCTTATGGGCGCAATAGTTAAAGCAAAACCGGAGGCCAGCAAGGGTCAATATATTAAATCTTGCGTGATTTCCAGCACAATGGGTCCGGGAATTAAAATCGGAACCGGTAAGCTTGAATCAATTTAATGTTTGACAAACCGAAAAAACTATGATAAAATAAATATTGTTAATTTCCCAAGACAGCAGGTTTTATAAAAAGTTTTCACTTTTCCTGCCGAGGAAAGCTTAGTAAGAATATATTTTAATTATAAAAATAATTTAAATAATTCATCAGCTTTTCTTTGATTCATCATATGGGAAGTTGATGAATTTAATTTTATTTAATTTTTATTATGGGGGTGAATTTAATTGCCAAGCGCTAAAGCATTAGAACAAAAGAAAGCAATTGTTAGTGAACTTTCAGAAAAGCTACAATCTTCTTGTGCGGGTGTGGTGGTAAGCTACCAAGGTATTAACGTGGAAGATGACACAAAGCTCAGAAAAGAACTTCGTGAATCTGGCGTAGAATACATGGTAACAAAAAACACTCTTTTAAAAAGAGCTGCCGAAAACGCAAAAATGGAAGATCTTTCGGAAGCATTTAAAGGATCCACAGCTATAGCAATAAGCAAAGATGACTACGTTGCGGCTTCTAAAATCCTTTGTAAATTTGCAAAAGAACACGACTTCTTCAAAATAAAATCAGGATTTATCGATGACTCGGTAATTGATGCAAAAGAAGTAACAAGACTTGCAAAACTGCCTTCTAGAGAAGTGCTTATTTCTCAAGTCCTCAGAGGCTTCAATGCTCCTATTGCCGGATTTGCAACCGTACTTGGTGGTACAATGAAAGGTTTAGTGGTAGCGCTTAACGCTATTGCTCAAAAACAGCAAAACTCTTAATTAAAACTTTAAATTATTAATTAAAAAATTTTTGGAGGTAAATAATAATGTCAGAAAAAGTAACAAAATTAATCGAAGATGTAAAAGCTTTAACAGTTCTTGAACTCAGCGAACTCGTAAAAGCACTTGAAGAAGAATTTGGAGTATCTGCAGCAGCTCCCGTGGCAGTAGCAGCAGCTCCGGCAGCAGGCGGTGCAGCAGCAGCGGCTGAAGAAAAAACTGAATTTGATGTAGTATTAAAATCAGGCGGAGAAAACAAAATTAAAGTTGTAAAAGCTGTTAAAGACATCACAGGTCTTGGACTTAAAGAAGCAAAAGCTATCGTTGACGAAGCACCAAAACCACTTAAAGAAAAAGTTTCTAAAGAAGTTGCCGAAGACATCAAAAAACAATTAACAGAACTCGGCGCCGAAGTAGAAGTAAAATAAGTTATTTAAAAAATTAAATAAAAAAACAAAAGCTTACATGTTTTATTGTAAGCTTTTTTTAAAGGAGGTAATAAGCATGTTCTTTAATACTCCACCACAAAATCTATACAGTAGTGACAGCATATCCGTCACGGAATATTCAAATTTGTTTTCCGATGTATCACAACCTAGTCAATCATCTAATCAATTATCCGAAACATCTAAAAAAATAAAAACCACAAAATCACATTATTTATTAAATAAAACAGTACAATGCCCTCCGTTAACAAACGAAAACTTACAAAAACATATAGAGCTTATGGGAAAAAACGAATTAAAAAAAAATCCAGTATATATAAATATAAACAGTGTGCAAGACAAAAAATCAATTAAAGATTTTAACTCACCTATTACCATTAAACAAATAGTCGATTTTACAACATATTATGTAAATAAAAAAAATTTACCAAAACACGAAAAAAATAAATTGATATTTTCTATATTTGAAAATATTATGCAAATAAAAGAAAGTCCCCTAAGTTTTAATAAAAAAGAGCTTGTAAGCGCTTATGTTTACTTAGACCGTATTTATAATGCATTTGGCGACTTTAATCGCTTAAATGAATTATTTTTAAAAAACAATAATGAAAAACATCCTTTGTTTAAATACTGCGAAAGAATGACTATAATCATGGCTTTAATGAAAACAATGTCGGTTTATAATAAACATCATCCATTACAAGATTATATAAAAAGTATATTTATTCACATATATACTTCGGTTGATGAAGAAATTGGCGACAACGTATCTCTTGACGAATACCAGCGGTATTCAAAAAATTTTTTCAGCTAAAATAAATTAAGAGCCACCAATCAGTGGCTCTTTTGTTATACAATATTTTACTTGTTTTTTTCTAAAGCAGCGATGTATTCCTCTAATTCTGCTTTAATTACGGTTACTCTGGGGCCGTAAATAACTTGTACGCTGCCGCTTTTTTTAATAACCCCTGCAGAACCACTTTCTTTAAGGATATTCTCATCAATTTTTGATATATCATGCAATTTTACTCTAAGACGTGTTGCACAGCAGTCTAAATGCTCTATATTTTCCACTCCGCCAAGTCCGGCTAAAATCATTTCGGACGTTGCGTTTTCTTTAGCACCATTAAAATCTTTTTTAGTGTAAAGTTTAGGGTCTACTTCGTCTTCTTCCCTACCGGGAGTTTTTAAATTAAATTTCACTATTGCAAATTTAAATAAGAAATAGTAAATTACAAAATATGCTATTCCGACCGGGATTATATATATCCAGTTTGTTTTTTCGTTCCCTGGTAAAATACCAAATAAAACAAGATCTATTATTCCGCAAGAAAATGTTGAGCCAACCGCTACATTAAATATGTGTAAAAGCATAAATGAAAGTCCGGCAAGTAGACAATGTATTCCATAAAGAACTGGAGCCACAAATAAAAATGTAAACTCAATCGGTTCTGTAATTCCTGTAACTATTGAAGTAAGCGCTGCCGAAAAAAGAAGTCCGCTTACTAATTTTCTCTTAGAAGATTTTGCAGTAGTGTACATTGCAAGCGCCGCACCGGGAAGACCAAAAATCATAAATGGGAATTTCCCTTGTAAAAATCTTGCTGCTTCAACACTAAATCTGGTAGTATTAGGTGAAGCTAACTGCGCAAAGAATATATTTTGAGCTCCTGTTACATATGAACCGTCTATAAACTGAGAGCCACCAAGACCCGTTTGCCAAAATGGTGTATAGAAAACATGGTGTAATCCAAAAGGAATCAACGCTCTTTCTATAACTCCGTAAACAAAAGTCCCTGCGTATTTTGATGCTGTTACCAAATTACCAAGTGAATACATGCCACCTTGAACATATGGCCAAACAAAAAACATCAAAACTCCCACAAAAATGTAAACTATAACGGAAATAATAGGTACAAACCTTACTCCTCCGAAAAACGAAAGCATTACCGGTAATTTTATTTTATAAAATTTGTTATGAAGTGCCGCAACACCAAGACCAACTATAATTCCTCCAAAAACACCCATGTCAAGAGATTTAATTCCGCAAGTGGATTTTAAAGAACCCTCTAAAAGTGCGCCAGGAACCAATTTGCCCGTTAGAGCCAACAAAGAAGAAATTACGGTATGCATCGACAAAAATGTTATTGCTGCAGAAAGCGCAGCCACCGCTTTCTCTTTATTTGCCATGCCTATTGCAACACCTATTGCAAAAATTATCGGAAGATTTCCAAAAATTATGTCCCCTGTGTTTTTCATTACCACAAGAACAAAATTTAAAAATGTTCCACTACCCAAAAGCCATTGAAGTCCATAAGATGCTATCATTTTTTCATTTGAAAATGACGCCCCTATTCCAAGGAGAAGCCCGGCAATCGGCAAAAGCGCAATGGGAAACATAAATGATTGCCCCACCCTTTGAAGAATGCTGAAGCAACTGCTTTTACCTAAAGTTTTAGTAGATAAATTCTTTTCGCTCATAAAAAATCCTCTCTTTCGTTTATGTATTTTTTTAAAAACTATTTTTTTCTATATGATACTATTTTTGTTTCGCCAATTTTAGCATTCCCAAAAATAGGTTTCATATCTTTTAAATCATTCATATTTGTAATAACCACCGCTGTGTGAATCGGATACCCTTTTTCTTTAATCAATTTTATATTTGCTTTGCCTATTTTATCACCTGCTTTAACCTTTTGCCCAACAGAAACAAAACTTTCAAAACCTTCTCCTTTAAGATTTACGGTATCTATTCCAATGTGAATCAAAATATCTACTCCGTCTTCAGACCTAATGCAAAATGCGTGACCCGTTTCGGCAATCTGAACTATTTCCCCATCCACTGGAGAAACAACATCATCTTCAGACGGAATAATTGCCACACCATCACCCAATATTTTTTCTGAAAAAACTTCATCAGGAACTTTTCTTATGGAAATAACCTTTCCGGTTTGCACAGCAAGCAAGTATTTTTCATCTTTTTTCCCTATAAATCTAAACAAAGAATCACCCCTTCTTTTTATTTAA
>JAFQXU010000021.1 GCA_017406805.1 Clostridia bacterium
CAAATAGAATTAATTAAAAAAATTAAACCAAATGCGAAAAATATTGCGGTTTTGTATTCGTCAAGCGAGGCAAACTCCAAATTTCAAGCTGAAATAGCTTTAAATGAAGCTGAAAAATTGGGCTTAAATGCAAAAGAGTTTACGTTCAGTCAAATAACGGAAATTCAGCAAGTAATAGAATCGATGCAAGGTAAAATTGATGCAATATACACTCCGACCGATAATATGGTGGCTTCAAATATGACGCTTATATCAAAAACGGCTTTAAATCTCGGGATACCCGTAATATGCGGTGAAGATAATCTTCTTTCAAAAGGTGCTGCCGGAACGTTTGGAGTAAATTACCGTGAGCTCGGAGAAATTACAGGGGACCAAGCCAAAAAGATTTTAACGGGACAAGGAGTACCCCAAAATATGCCTATTGAATACATAAAAAATTCAAAACTCGCAGTAAACGAGGAAGTTTTGGCAAAGTTGAATTTAAGCATTGTGAATTGATATTCAAGGAGGAATAAAATATGAAATTTTTTAATAAATACTCGATAACTATGGCGAGCGTTGCCGGTATGTTAATGCTTTTCAGTTTCTTTGAAAACAAGCAAAATAAATTTTTTAATATAGGAATTACGCAAATTATTGAGCATGAGGCATTAAACAACGCAAGACAAGGTTTTATAGATGAGCTTAAAAATTTAGGCTATGAAGAAGGCAAAAACGTAAAATTTGATTTTCAAAATGCCGTTGGAGATTTTTCAAATTGCGAATCTATAGCCAATAAATTCGTTAGTCAAAATTGCGATTTAATCTTGGCTATTTCTACCCCCTCTGCGCAAGCGGCGGCAAACGCCACAAGAAATATACCGATTTTGATAACGGGAATAACAAACCCCGAAGAAGCGGGGCTGGTGGAAAGTAACGATACACCAAATACAAATATTACAGGTACATCGGATTTATCGCCCGTAAAAGAAACGATAAAACTTATCAAAAAGTTAAAGCCTGAAACCAAAAAAGTAGGTGTTTTATATTCGAGCTTAGATACAAGCCCAATGTATCAAGCGAAACTCGCAGAAAAAGAAATAAAAAATTTAGGGTTAGAACCGATTATGGCAACTGTTTCGCAAATGAGCGAGGTTCAGCCTATAACGGAAAATTTAATTTCACAAGTGGACGTGATTTACGTTCCCATAGATAAGATAACATCTTCTGCAATGACGCTCATTTCTGATATAGCACTCAAAAACAACGAATTCGTGGTATGCAGCGAAAACCTTATAAATAAAGGAGCGGCCGCTTGTTACGGGATTAACTACCACGAACTCGGAAAACTCACGGCAAAACAGGCGGCTATCATACTTGAAAAAAAGAATACTCCTCAAAATATGCCAATCGAATACTCGGATAATATCAAATTATTTTTAAACAAAAATGTACTTGAAAAATTAAATATCAAAATACCTGACGATTTAATAAAAATCGCAGAAATTACAGGAGAGTGATTTAAAATGCAAATATTAATATCAACATTTTCGCAAGGACTAATTTGGTCCGTACTTGCACTTGGAGTGTTCATAACTTTTAGAATACTAAACTTTGCAGACATGACTGCCGAAGGAAGTTTAGCTTTAGGTGGTAGCATATGTGCATTACTTATAACAAACGGCGTGAACCCGCTTTTAAGTCTAATAATATCAGCATTGCTAACATCTTTGGCGGGGCTCATAACAGGGCTGCTTCACACAAAATTAAAAATTCAGCCAATCTTATCGGGAATTCTAACGATGATAGCTTTATACTCAATTAATATAAGAATTATGGGAAAAGCAAACCTTTCTCTACTCGGCAAAAACACCATTTTTTCAGATTTTGAAAACGCCTTACCAATTTTAAAGGAAAACCCTACATTTTCAGCTTTTGCAATAGGCATTACAATATGTTTAATCTTAATTTTAACATTAAATATATTTTTCAAAACTCAAATTGGTTTAGCTATTCGTGCAACAGGCGACAACGAGCAAATGATGCGTGCTCAGGGTGGAAATACCAATCTTAAAAAGATAATCGCATTAATGATAAGCAGTTTGCTTTGCGGTTTAGCCGGAGGATTGATTGCACAAAGTCAAGGATACTCAGACGTTAATATGGGAACGGGTACAATCGCAATCGCACTTGCATCAATCGTTATAGGAGAAAGTTTTATGACGTTTTTTAAAATGAAAAATAAAATTTTAAGTGCATTAATATGTGCTGTTTTAGGTTCTATTTGTTACAGAATAATAATTTTTATCGTGCTTAATTTCGGAATGAATCCAAGCGATTTAAAACTATTCACAGCTTTTGTAACTGCTATTTTACTGGGCTTACCAAATATTAAAAAAATTAAGGAGGCAAAGAAAAATGCTTAAACTTCAAAATATTTCTAAAAAATTTGCAAGTAATTCCGCTGATGAAAAAATTATATTTGAAAATTTAAATTTGAATATAAAAAAAGGAGAATTTGTAATAATAGTCGGCGGTAATGGTGCAGGAAAATCAACTCTTATGAATTTAATATCAGGAAGCATCTTGCCCGATTCAGGAAAAGTTTTCATAGACGAAAAAGATGTTACGAACTTGCCTGAACATAAAAGAGCTAAATTTATCGGTAGGGTTTTCCAAGACCCATTAAAAGGCTCTTGTCCTAATTTGACAGTTGAAGAAAATTTATCTCTTGCAATGCTTCGAAACAAAAAAAGAACATTACATTTTGGAATTAATAAGGGCGACAGAGAAAATTTAAAACATGAACTTGAAAAACTAAATCTCGGACTTGAAAACAGACTTGATGCCAAAATGGGAACCCTTTCAGGAGGTCAAAGGCAAGCAATAACGCTTCTAATGGCTACTCTTGTAAAACCGAAAATTCTACTTTTAGATGAGCATACAGCTGCGCTTGACCCAAAATCAAGCGAAAAAGTTTTAAACCTAACACAAAAAATTATTTCTGATAATTCCATAACCACATTGATGATAACTCATAACCTTAATCATGCCACAAAATTAGGTAACAGGCTAATCGTTTTAGAGAGCGGAAAGATTAAGCATGATGTTTCAGAAGAAGGAAAAAGACTTTTATTAAAAAATATTTTTCGTAATTAAAAAAATTAGCCACTCATTTCGCTTAACTATATCGAATTTGGGTGGCTTTTTCAAAATATAAAAAATTCTTATAAACATTTGTATCAGTTTTATTTTTTCCAAAAAACTCACGTTTATTAAATTCGGTGTAAATTTATGGGGGCTGTCGGTGTTTGAGTGTCTTTCTTAAAAATGTTCGGAGTAGTGGGGGTTGCTTTGTTTTTTGACTTTGCTCATTAATTATCTTTTTTACTTCTTCATACGAAATTTGTCCTTTGTCACACATTGGGTGGTGCATAGAGCAAAGCGTAATTAAATTACTTTCATCAAGCTTTAAATCTTCACTTAAATTAATCGGCATCGCATGGTGAACTTGAAGATTATCGCTGTTGTATTTTCTCTTTGTGTTGTATAGTTCCCTAATACAAACCTGACAAAGATAATTATCACGCTCCTTAATATGTTTTCTTTTTTTGCCACTTTGGACTATTTCTAAACTTTACAGTTTCATCTATCTTTTTTCTTTTGATAGGTTTCTTGTTACATCTATAATTTTCGTCGTGTACTCTGCCACAATATTTGCATGACTTTTGAATTTTAATAACATATAAAAACAGAGTGCCTGAATTTTAGACACTCTAAAAGATAGGATATTATTTATTACATACTTAAATTTATTTTTATACTTTTATATTTTATTATGTTTTTTGATTTTCTCTCTTTTTTTCTTCTTTTTCAATACATGTCTTAAAGCTAATAAGGTCTTTGCCCGAGGCTTGATTTATGAGTTCTTCAAAATGTTGTATTACTTCTTCCAGGTGTAAATATCTTAATAGTCCGATTTGATTATTATCAGATTTTATACTACTTGAAGAATATTGTTTTAATTCTAAAGCAACATCAGTTTCATTTTTGCTACTTGTATTGGATAGTCTACTTGCTAATTTTTTATTGTTCTTTTTTTGATGTTTCTTGCGTATCAGTGCCTTTACTTACATTTTTTGCAGTTTTAGAACCTTTTTTCACTAAATGGGTAAATATCATCTTCATCAAAAATTTCAGTAAAACGACATACCATCTGTATGAATAGTATTGATAATTCCTCTTGATGGTTTTCCTCCATCAAACGTACGATTGGATCCAGGCTCACTAATGAAAAGTATAGCACTTAACATTGAAAAGGCATTTTTTGCTTGATCTATATAATCTCGTTTGGATTTTTTCGTAAATTTTTTTATCATCAAAAAATTATTTTCTACACTTTACTAGATAAAATTTTTGGTTGTTGTGAAAATTTAATATCAATTACAATTTAAAACAGTGTAAAAAGCATTGTTGATGGTACTTTAATGATTTTACAAATTTAAAAATAAAGCTTACGATAGCGTTAATAGTTTCACAAACAGTATCATGATCTTTTATAAAATAGATAGTTTACAAAATAATAAAGCCGTCATTAATTTGGCGACTTTCTGCATTATTAAAACGTTTTTGTTAATTTACTTTAAAAGCTCATATAATTCTTTACTGCTTATTCTCTGGTTTGGATCAAAAATTATGCATTTGGAAATCACATTTGAAATTTCATCCGAACCAAAATCAGGTAAGTTTTTAATGAAATTATTTTGATTTTGAATTATTAAATCTATTTTTAAAAGACCTTTTCCGTCGCTGGCGGAAAGTTCATATGGCAGCGCTCCTTTGAATAAATGACATACTATTGTACCTAATGCCCAAACATCGACTTTTTCGTTATAATCATTAACTCTTTTCCCCATAAAAAGAAAAAATTCTGGAGCTCTATAGGCTATACAACCGCGGCAGTCTTTTTTCCCATTTATCGGCGAACAAGAGCCAAAATCAATTAATTTATAATTATTTTTATTGTAATCAAACATTATATTAGCTGGCTTTATGTCTTTGTGTATATATCCGGTTTCGTGCAGAAGTTTCAATGCATTTGATATATCTTTTAACATGTTTAATACTTCTATTTTGTTAAATATACTAAATTTTTTTGTTGTAGGATCGGTCCATTTTTCCATTAAATTTTTTCCGTTTATAAAGTCTATGACCAAGATGATTATATCATTAGAATTTGACTTAATATCAATTTTTGAATTTGTTTGGGCGATATTTTCACAGTTTATTATTTGTTCATTTTCGAATATTTCGAATTCGTTTTTAGAAAAATGGTTGTTAAATAAGCACTTAAGACAAACTGTTTTTTCGTTAATTGATTTGGCTAAAAAAATATTTCCAAATTCCGATTCGGCAAATGAGTTGTTTGAAACAAGTGTGTACCCATTTTTGCTAAGTTCGTTTTTTATTAAATCCGCTGTAGGTTTGCCGGCTTTGTCGGCATGAGAACCAACTTGTGACACAAGAAAAAATGTGAAAACCATATACAATAACTTCAATATTTTTATGTTAAATTTTTTAAATATAGTTTTCATTCGTTTATATGAACCTTTCTTTTATTGAGTCTATTTGTTTTTGGCTTAATCCGCAGTCAAGCAGATATTCTTGAAATGATTTGTAATTTTCCTTGATGTGTTTTATAACATTTTTAAATTCGGTTTCCAGAACGTCTTTTTGCGATAATTGCTTTTTTTCTTCAGGGCCGATATTTATATTTTTTTCAGAAATTAGTTTTTCTAAATTTTCATAAGTTTTCATGTAATCTTTTGTTATGTCGTCATCGCTTACGCCAACCAGACCCAAAAGTATCATGGCAATAATTGCAGTTCTGTCTTTTCCGCCGTTGCAATGGAAAATCACAGAGCCTTTTTCGGCGTTGCTTATTGTTTTAAATACTTTTTTGATTGATGATTTTTGTTTTTCCAGTATTTTAACGTATGGATCGTATATTAAAGATTTTGAATTGTAGTTGCTAAAGTAAAGAGGAATGTGATGATAATTAATGCCGTCAACATCGGATAATGAATTTGGCATAGAATAAACATTACAACCGCATCTTAAATCTATTACGGTTTTAACCCCATAATCTTTTATTTGCTGAATTTCATTTTCATCGAGGCCTATAATGATGGAGGAACGCAAGAAAGAATGTGTTTTTGTTGTTTTTTGGTCAGTGCCTTTGAATCCTCCCAAATCTCTTAAGTTCCATAAATTTTTTATTTTTAATGGTTCACTTTTTACTGTTTCAACGCTAGAGGTAGTAGTCTCGGTATCAATGTTGTTATTTGTGTTTTGAGTGCCTGTGGGGTGACTAAAAATAGCCATAATAAAAGACATTACAATCGATAGTAATTTATTCATTTGTTCACCGCTTTACTTTATGTAATTAATATATTAACATTATATCATTTTTATTTAATTTGTGCAATAGTTTTTTAAAATTTCAACTTTTGTTTTTATAAAATAACAATAGAAAAAATTTCCATCTGTATATATAATTATTTTAAAATTTAGTTTATTGGAGGATTTAACTTGAAAAGATCAAAGTATAATATTTTATTTGAACACAAAGGGGGAAAGTTTGCTTTTAATAGTTATACTACCGCACTGAATAAAATTGATGATGAATTTACATATATCTTAGATTCGATTGATAGCATGAGTGAAGAAATAAAAGCTAAGCATAGTGATTTAATTGCAAAAATGAAACAAGAAGGGTATATTGTAGATAAAAGTTTTGATGAATTAAAATCTTTAAAATTCTATAATATGAGTAGAAAATGTAATAGTGATGTACTTTCTTTAACAATTTTACCTACATTGGATTGTAATTTTGCTTGTCCTTATTGTTATGAGAGTTGCAAAAAGGGTACAATGAGCAAAGAAGCTGAAGATAAGTTGGTAGAATTTACAGAGAAAAAATTGAAGAATAAAAAGATACTAAAAGTAACGTGGTTTGGTGGAGAACCGTTGGTAGCAAAGGAAAGAGTATATAGCTTGTCGGAAAAGCTAATAAATCTGTGCGAAAAAATGGGGATCAAGTATAGTGCGCATATGATAAGTAATTTTTATTTGGCAGATGAAGAAACCATAAAGAATTTGAAGAAATATAAGATAAGTCAAGTGCAGGTAACAATTGACGGCGGAGAAAAAATCCATAATGCGAGAAGAAGACTTAAAAATAGCGATGAACCAACGTTTGAACGAATAATAAATAATATAGTAAAAAGTAAGAAATTAGGGCTTACAATAGTTATAAGAATTAATGCCGATAAAACAAATATAGATTCACTTGAGGAACTGGTTGATGTGCTTGTAAAAAAAGGTTTAACAGATGTGTTTGTGTATTTGGGGCATACAGTATCGTTTGATGAGGGAGTGCCTGCAAAATTTACGGAAGATTGCTTTTTAACAGATGATTTTGCAAAAATAAGTGCTGATTTTACTAATATGCTAGCAAACAAAGGTTTTAAAAATAATATAAGTTATCCAAAACCCATATCGTTTCATTGTGCGGCGCAAAGGTTAGGTTCATATATAGTAGGGCCGCAAGGCGAGCTTTATAAATGTGAACATGATGTTGGCGTAAAAAATAAACAAATCGGGAATATATTTAATTATTTTGATAAGAAAGAAATTAATTCATCAGAATATATGGAACAGATCAATTGGCTTTTAAGTAATCCGTTTGAAGACGAGGAATGTGTAAATTGTAATATACTCCCAATATGTATGGGCGGTTGTTCAAATTATAGAAATAAACTGTGCAAAGCATATTGTATGCCTTTTAAATACAATCTTGTCGAGCTTCTCAAGATTAAATGTGATGATTACAATGAATGTAGCAATAAAAAAGAGTTTAAGAGTGTTCAAGTGTGTTGACTGTATTATGTGATAAGGAGGTGATTATTATGGAAAGTATCGTTAAAGGTACATTTTTAACCGAAGTTACCGGTTGCAATTGTTATAACGATTGGAATTGTTCTTGTAACTATGGTGACAATTGTCCCGCAAAGTACTGGGTGGTCGACGAAGACTAGAAAATTCTAATCCTAAATTCTGTGTGAATAGCACAGAATTTTTTATAAAATTAAAAATAAAATTTGTGTTATAATATAATTTATGAAAGAAACCCAAAGGCTTTTAAGGGTTATTTAATATTTAAGGAATTTATTGATTTATTAATTTCATAGGATTTAATTTTATCTATGCTTATTTTTTCTATCTTCATCTTGTCTTCCTTTCCAAAAAACTCACGTTTATTAAATTCGGTGTAAATTTATGGGGGCTGTCGGTGTTTGGGTGTCTTTCTAAAAAATTTTTGGAGCGGTGGGGGGATTGGTTTGTTTTTTGATTTTGCTCATTAATTATCTTTTTTACTTCTGCATACGGAATTTTGCCTTTATCGCACATTGAGTGGTGCATAGAGCAAAGCGTTATCAAATTGTTTTCATCAAGCTTCAACTCCTCGCTTAAATTAATTGGCATCGCATGGTGAACTTGCAATCCCTCAGAATTATATTTTCGCTTTGTGCCATATAGCTCCCGAATACAAACCTGACAAAGATAATTATCACGCTCCTTAATATGTTTTCGTTTCTTTTGCCACTTTGGGCTGTTTCTGAACCTTACAATATCGTCTATCTTTTTCTTTTTGATAGGCTTCTTGTTACATTTGTAATTTTCATCGTGTACTCTGCCACAATATTTGCAAGACTTTTGAATTTTAAAACCTCCTTTTTAAATATAAAAATAGAGCGCCTGAATATCAGACGCCCTGTACAAGAAAGGCCGTGAAATAATATTTCACAATATTATTCTATAATATTTAATTCGTCATTTTCGTCAAGTTTACATTTTTTCAAAAAAGCATTGTGCTTTCTTCTTGGATATTGTTCGTCATGTTCTCCGATTGCAAAAGCCACTTTTTGCCAACTTAGATTTTGAATATATCTAAGCATTAAAATCATACGCATTTTGCTATCTTGAACGCTATCTATGAACCTGTTTAGGCGATTTAATTCATAAAAGCATTTCTTTAAATTAAGGTCTAAAAGGCTTTTTAAGTCTGCGATTTCTGTGGCGTAATTTGCAATCTTATCGGATACGCCGTTTCCATTTGGAAGCCCCGTTATTTTTGCGGTGCAGCTTGTTGCCAATGCTTCAAGTTCAGAAAGCCTTTTTTGCTGTTCTTTGATTTCTTTTTTCAAATAGTAAAGTTGCGAAAGTTCTTTTTTAGTCAATCAAAATCACCTCAAAATATGCAGTTTTTCAGAGTGTTTCTAAGGCTTGCACCCTCGATTTTCATAACCGCTCCACTTGTCATTTCGGATATTCTGTCAACTGTTTTTTCGGCAATACCGCTTTTGTTTATGAGTTCATTTAAGCTGTGGTTACTTGAAAAAATCGTGGCTTTCTTATTGTTGTAGCGTTTATTGATAATATCGAACAATAAGCTTTGAAGCCACGTATCGCCTGAACTTTTACTAAAAATTTCCGTTCCCAGATCATCGAAAAATAAGACTTCAATATTCGCAAATCTTTCAATTAAGTTTTGCTCTGTAAGACTTGATTCTCGGTTAAACGTGGATTTTACGGCTTTTGAAATCTCAAATAAATTTGTGAACAGTACCGGAACACACTTTGAAATTAAGTTATGAGCCATGCAAGCGGTTAAGTGTGTTTTTCCAACTCCTTTATCTCCGAAAAGATAAATTCCATATCCGTTTTTGATTGTTTCTTCGTATAGCTCGCAGTATTTTCGACACCTTTTAAAAGCTCTGTCAAAGCTTGAATTAATCCCTGTTTTCGAGTTTTCAAAAGTTGCGTTTTTGTACCGCTCGCCAAGTAGGAAAAGGCGTTTAAGCTTTTCGATTTTTCGCATTCGTTCTTGGTTTTCTTGACGAATTTTTTCTTCTTCCTGCTGTTTTTGCATACACTTGCACATAACTCGGAATGTTCGTTTAATCCCCATAAATTCTGCGGTTCTAAGAGTTTTTGCTCCGCAAACAGAGCATATTTCTTCACTATTCGGGATATTCTGTGCAAAGCTTTTTAGGGTTGCTTCCATAATTTAAACCTCCCGAATTTTTAGCGTCTTTTTGTGTCCAGCTCAAAATTGTTGCGTAGTGAGATTTATATTTTTTGCCGCTCGACGCAATATAGCTTGATAGCCTCTCAATGTAGCTTTCCGTTTCTACTCCAAGTTTTGATTTTAGCTTTTCAAATTCCTCGTTTGACAAAAGCACATTTTCGAACTCGCCAAATTTTTCTTTAATTATTTCTTTTTTATTTTTGGTTTTATGTTTTTGGTTTTTGGTTTTAAGTATGTTCACACTTTGCGTCACACTTTTTGTACTCATTTGTGTATTCGTTTGTGTCATACTTTGTGTATCATTTTGTGTACCATATAGGGAAACAACAGAGTTTATTTTATAGATTGTAGCTCTGTTTCCGCCACGTTCCTTAAAATCCAAAAGACCAAATTGCTTTAATTTGTTTCTTGATTTATAAAATTCATTTTTAGTGAGCTTTGATTCGGATAGAAGCGTTAGAATCGGAGCATTAAATTCGCGCCATGAAAATCTATTTGCCATGCTCATGAGTCCATGCCATAAACAAATGTCAGATTTGCCAATTCCCGAATTATAACGAATCCAATTGTTAAACGCCAGTATCTCTGCTAAGTAGTTCACTTTTTTTCCACCTCTTTGTTTTAAACTTTTAAAAAGGCAAGTCATCAAGTAAGTCTTCGCTTGCTTTTTCTATTTCTTGTTCCGTGATGATTTCGCGCACAATAAATCCTTTATAATATTTTCCGTCCACTTCTTTGGAGTAATATTTTGCCGTGAGCCAAATTTCATCTTTTTGCTTATATTCTTTTGCGATTCTTTTTGCTGTTTCTCCAAAGGCGCAGCATTCCGCAAATGTCGGCTTATTCCAATTACCTGTTATGTCGTCCTTTCCGTTGCTTATTTGAAGCAAGAACTTAACGCCGTTTGACTTGATTTCTTTTAACTCGTCATAAATTCTGCCTCTAAAAATTACTGTATTTACATAGCAATTTCCGCTATATACCATTTTTTCGTCATCATAAATTTTCGTTGTTTTCATATTCGTTTTCTCCTCTAAATTTTTTATTTTTACTTCCACTCTCGGAATCTTTGAATATCTCTTTTCAAAACTTAATTTGCAAATTTGTGCGTCGTCGTAATAAGCGACTTTATTAAGCCTGTCCAAAACGATTTTTATAACATTGTCGGAATCGGGCTTTTTTATTGCCCAAGCGTTATTTGAAAATTTGCCATTAAAAAAAGCAGTTATATTTATTTCAAGAGGAATATCTTTTTTAAAAAATATCTTTGAAACAGCCATATAACTTGCTTTGACTAATTTTTCATATTCACTTGTTTGTTTTGGAGTATAGGTGATTTGCTTACCGAACCTTATGCACATTCGAGGTCGCTGTTTTCCTCTTGGTTTACCTAAAATTTTAAATTTTATCTCCACTTTCTTTTGAAATCCCTTTCCTTGAAATTTCTTGAAGCCCTGCCAAAATATCCGATCGCTGTTTTTGCGTCAAATCCCTGAAACTCTTTACTTTGTACCTATTCAAAATCATAGTATAAATCTTGTCGCCGTCATCAATTTTCCTTATGATGTCTTTTAAAATGTTTGCGTCTTTTATGCTGATTTTTTCCGTTTCTATTTCCGGTAAATCTTCGCCGGAATAAATGTAAAGACCAAGTCCAAACATAGCTAAATTTTTAACCAAACACCGCATAATTGTTTTGTTTACGTCAAACATTGTTGCCGCTTCAACAGGAATATCTTTCTTGAATTTAGTGCTATAAGTGTATGACTTGGATTTCATTGTTTTATTTGCGGAATCCATAACTGGCAGCCACATTGTGTGTGTTAAATCATTAATCGTAACATCTGTAAAAACCATATATCCAACATTTTCATCAAAAACATAGGGGAGTTGCTTCTCGCCGAATAAATGTATTTTATATGTTGCGTTCGGATATTTCTTTTTTACCTCCGCCCAAGCGTATGGCCACGAAAGATAAGTTAAATCTTTCTTTTTTTCGATATGGTCATTTACATTAACCTCAAAAAGCGTTTCAAATACTGATTTATTTTCGTTCATAAAAATTTTTCTCCTTTATTTCATTCTTTAAATTTTCAAGTTCTTTTGCCATTTCCATAAAAGTTTTTTCAGCTTTAAACTCAAGCTTTTGTAATTCCGAATAATTGTAAATCCCCAAAATCATGCAGCTGAAGCTGACTGTTAATAAAACTAATTCCATTTTTTATTTCCTTTCTTGATTTATTTTTTAGGTTTTATTCTTTGGCATACAATTCTAAAGGCATCTAAGGTCTTACGTTCCAAATTCTTATTTCTCTGCCCTGATATGCCAAAACACAAATTAGAATAAAAATTATTGATAATAAAAATATCTGCATTCAACTATCCCCTTTATTTACGTACCAATATAATTGATTTAGTTCCACTATAAGTGTTATAATAGAATTAGAAAACTCTTTAGAAAGGTAATAATGTTATGTCAAACTATTGTATATATTTAAGAAAATCAAGAGCAGACGCAGAAGCTGAAGCCAGAGGTGACGGAGAAACATTATTAAGGCATGAAAAAGCTTTAATTGAACTTGCTAAAAAAATGAATCTCAATGTTAAATCCATTTACAGAGAAATTGTTTCGGGTGAAACTATATCTGCACGCCCTATAATGCAGCAGCTTCTTTCTGAGGTTGGTCAAGGTTTGTGGGACGGCGTTTTAGTTATGGAAGTAGAACGTCTTGCAAGAGGAAATACCATTGATCAAGGTATTGTTGCTCAAACATTTAAGTTTAGCGACACAAAAATTATTACTCCTATGAAAACCTACGACCCTAATAATGAATTCGACGAAGAATATTTTGAATTTGGACTTTTTATGAGCCGGCGTGAATATAAAACCATTAACCGCAGGCTTCAGCGCGGACGAGTTGCATCCGTTAAAGAAGGAAAATACGTTGCAAATCAACCACCATACGGATATAACAGAAAAAAGATAGAAAACGATAAGGGATTCACTCTCGAACCCAATGAAACTGAGGCAAAAGTTGTTAAATTAATATTTGAACTTTATACATTAGGCGAACTACAAGAAGATGGTTCTTATAGTCGATTGGGAACCGGACTTATTGCAAACAAACTTAATAGCCTAAAAATCCCACCTAAAAAGCGTAAGGATTGGGTCCCCTCATCTATTCGTGATATACTTATAAACCCCGTTTACATTGGAAAAGTACGTTGGAATTGGCGACCTGCACACAAAAAAATGATCAATGGTAAAGTTACAATCGAACGCCCCCGTGCTTCCGCTGATGAGTGTGTACTCGCCGATGGACTTCATCCCCCTATAATAGACAAGGAAACTTTTGAACTTGCTCAAAATTTTATAAAAAAGAATCCACCAAGACCTATCGGAGAACGTGGACTCGTTAAAAATCCTCTTGCGGGACTTGTTGTTTGCGGAAAATGTGGAAGAAAAATGGTTCGCAGACCGTATTCGGCAGAAAAAAATCAACCTGATACTATTATGTGTGCAGCAACAACTTGTAACAATGTAAGTAGTGCCCTATATTATGTGGAAGATAGAATATTAGAAGCCTTAAAAGAATGGCTAAGTGAATATAAACTCGAGTGGACGCCCGAAGAAGCTAAAAAATTACCTGAGCAAATCAGTAGCCAAAAATCCGCTCTTAAAAGAATTGATAAAGAAATTGAAAAAATGAAAAATCAAATGGATAAAATATATGACTTATTGGAACAAGGTGTTTATTCCACCGAAATGTTTTTAGAACGTTCTTCCGTAAACTCTCAAAAAATAGAACAGTTAAAAAAAGATAAAGCAATTCTTGAAAGCAATTTGAAAACGGAAGTTGCAAGAAACGAAAGCAGAAAAACTATAATTCCGAAAATAGAAAAACTTTTGGAAGTCTATAAAAATTTAAAAACTCCAAAAGCTAAAAATGATATGTTAAAGGAAATTCTTGAAAAAGTTGTTTACACAAAAGATAAAGGTGGACGTTGGCATAATTCTCCCGATAATTTTGAAATAATTCTATACCCGAAGCTCCCAGATAGCTCACTTAAATAAATACAAATTTATAGACTATAACATCCGTGTACAGAAGAACTTGCTCATTTGGAAATGATTGGTGCGATAGTATATCAACTGACTAAAAATTTAACTCCTGAAGAAATTAAAAAAGCGGGATTTGATGATTATTTTGTGGATCATACAACGGGAATTTACCCGACTTCTGCAAGTGGGACACCATACACTGCCGCAAGTATGGCAGTAAAGGGCGACCCAATAACAGATTTGCACGAGGATTTAGCGGCAGAGCAAAAAGCAAGAACCACGTACGATAATATACTTAGATTTTGCGATGACCCTGATGTAAAAGATGCTATTCGTTTTCTTAGAGCAAGGGAAGTAGTTCATTATCAACGCTTCGGTGAAGCGAACCGTGCAGATTGACTACACTAAAAACTAAGTGGAATAGCCCACAGCCACGCAGTTTAATAAATAGTAAATTAAAATAAAAGTATATAAAGATAGTTGATCTGTAAGTGTAATAAACATTTACAGATTTTTTGCTTTTTATATTATTTTTAAACTATTTAAA
>JAFQXU010000022.1 GCA_017406805.1 Clostridia bacterium
CTAGTTTCTATCGTGTGTTGTTTAATTTTCAAGGTCCTTTCGCTCTTTTTTTCGAGCGCTTTTTTATATTATCATATTTTTTGCAGCCATGTCAACACCTTTTCTCCCCCTTTTTTTACTTTTGGCGTTTTTGATAGTTTTATTCCACTCTTAGGGTTTAAATAGTATAACTTTATAATGATTCCTTGATCGCATCGCTTATTTTTACATTATTTTCCATGGTTCCACCGGTGGCCAACTTTTTATTTCCGCCACCTTTTCCGCCCAATTTTTCCATAATTTTAGCAAGCATTTCATTGGCGCGGTAATTTTCCACTTGCTCATCATTCACCGCTATAATAATTTGCTTTTTTTCTTGACCCGCCACACATATTATTATTTTCTTGGTTTTGTCAGCAATTTTAATCAATTCATTAGCTGTTTTTTTGCCGCCTTCCTCCAAATTAATAATGCCAATTTCCATGCCGCTTTCACATACCAAAGGTTTTACATCTTTTTCGGTTAGCGCAGTGCATGTGTTTTTATCTAAGCTTTTTTTATCCATCATTTTCTGAATTTTTCCGATTATTTCAGAGGTTTTCACTTTCAGCATTTTTGATATTTCATTTATTTCGGAAACTTTGTTTTGTAAATAATTTAAAGCCTCCTCACCCGTTATGGCGGTAATACGTTTTAAGCCTTTGCCGATACCTTCAATGGACAAAACAGTAAACATGCCGATATTCCCCGTAAATTCGGTATGCGTACCGCCACAAAGCTCACTGGAAACATTACCAAAGTTCACTATCCTGACTTTTTCGCCGTATTTGTTTTCAAAAAGTGCCATTGCCCCGCTTTCTAAAGCCTCGGAAAGTTCTTTTATTTCTACTTCCCTTGGAATGTTTTTTCTTATATATAAATTTACAAGCTTTTCGATTTCAAAAATTTCTTTTTCGCTTATTTGATTATCATAATTAAAATCAAATCTAAGCTTTGATTCTTCTACTTTTGAACCGGTTTGATGAAGATTTTTTCCGTAAATATTTTGTAAAGCGCTCTGCAACAAATGCACTGCCGTATGGTTATTTGCAATTTTAAGGCGTTTTTCTTTGTCTATTACCAAGCTAGCCACATCGCCAACTTTTAATTTCCCAAGTTCAACCTCACCGCTATGAATGTAAACATTGTTATTTTTCTGAACGTCGTCAATTTTTATCTTAAAGTTTTCTCCATGAATATATCCGCTGTCACTGCATTGCCCGCCAGAAGTTGCATAAAATACCGTTTTCTCGAAAATCAAACTTACTTTATCGCCTTTTTCGGCCAAAGATACTTCTTTCCCCTCAATAAAAAGGTTTAAAATTTTGCCCATGCATTCATCTTGGTCGTAACCCAAAAACTCTGTTTCGGGGGCATTTTTAACTAAATCAAAAACATCTTTCAAATTGCTTCCTAGCGCAGAATTTGAAATGTTCCTTGATTTTTCTTTATGTTCATCAAGTTTATTTTTAAATTGCTGCTCGTCCACACTCATTCCGTTTTCCAAAGCGTACTGTTTTACAATATCAAACGGTAAACCATAAGTTGTAACAAGGTCAAAAGCTTCTTTCCCGGAAATAACTTTGCGGTTTAATTTAATGCTTTCAAGCATTTCGGTTCCTTTAACAACTATTTTTTCAAATTGGCTTTGCTCTTTTTTGAATTCTTTTATTATAAATTCTTTATTTTTTAAAAATTTCGGGAATATATTGCTGTAATTTTCCACTATAAACTCAATAATTTTTGAAAAATCAAAATTCATAATTTTGCTTTTTGTAGTAAGCATCATACAGCGCCTAATAAGTTTGCGGGGGATGTATCCTCTGCCTTCGTTGGAAGGTCTAACGTTTTCGGAAAGTATCAAAGTGGCCGTTCTTAAATGGTCGGTAATAATAAGAACATCTTTTTCGGGAAGGCTTTTATTCATTTCGGAAGTTTTATTTATAATTTGGTCTTTTATCGGTTTAAGAAGATCAGTATCATAAACAGTAGAATATCCGTTTAAAACCATAGCTAGTCGCTCAAGCCCTGCGCCCGTGTCCACGCTTGTAAACCCAAGTTTGCTAAAAGTTCCGTCTGCGTTTTTATTAAGCTGCATAAAAACTCCGGCATTCCAAATTTCTATGTAGCGCTTTTTTGTGTCAAATTCTCCGCCGGGAACGTATTCTTGCCCTTCTCCGGTGTCATAAAAAATTTCCGTACATGGTCCGCAAGGGCCTGTTTCTGCAGTCGGCCCCCAGAAATTATCTTCTTTTCCGCACTTTACAATATGGCTTTCTTCCACACCAACTTTTTTCCAAAATTCATAAGCGTCATCATCGCAAGGAAGGCCAATTTCTTCATCGCCCGAAAAAACCGTAACAAAAAGCTTTTCTTTTGGGATATTTAAGTGCCGGGTTAAAAATTCAAAAGCAAGAGCAATTGCTTTTTCTTTAAAGTAATCATTTATAGACCAACTTCCAAGCATTTGAAAACTCGTAAGATGGTGCTTGTCACCAATTGAATCTATGTCTATTGTTCTAATACACGGCTGAATATCACAAAGCCTGGGATACGGCGGTTTTTCAACGCCCGTAAAATAATTTTTTATCGGTGCCATACCGGAATTTATAAAAAGCAGTGTTGGGTCATTTTTTGGCACCACGGAAGAATCCGTAATTTCCATATGGTCTTTACCTTTAAAAAAAGATATAAATTTATCCCTTATTTCAACAGAAGATATGTTTTTAGTTTCCATATTAAATTCTCCTTTTAATTTTAAAATTAAATTAACGCTACTTATAATTATAAAATTTTAAACCACACAAATCAAGAATATTAAACTAAGAATATATTTTAAGAAAATATGTTGATTTTAAAAAGCAAAAGATATATAATCTATACAAATAATTTTATAAAGGTGTGATAAAAATGACATTTTTTAAAAATCTTTTTCACAACAAAACAAAAAATTTGAATCCAGGCAATGATTCAGTTTTGTGTGAAATCAAAATGTTTGCAGAATTTGCACAGGGATTCCAAAATCTAAATAAAGAAAATGCAAAAAAAATTAAAAATGAAATTAAAGACATAAAAAAATATAAGAATATAGAAAAAATGTATAAAGATTTAGAAAAATTCTCAAGAAAAGCAAAAGACAAAAGCAAACAAATATTTAAAAAAATAGAATCCGCAAAAAAATCAAACAAAGATTGCAGCAAATTAATAGAACAATATGCTAGTATAAGAAATGAATATTTTGAAAAACTTAATAACCTATCACCTGAAAACTCCGAAGATAAATTTGCAAAAAATATTCGTATTGCATACGAACTAGCAAAAGAAAAATCATTATGCGACAGCGAAACATTAAAAATAATAACAATTTTACATACACCATTTGAAAAATAATTAAACCCCACCTGAATTTAAATTCAGTGGGGATATTTTTTATATTTTAATTTAAGTATTTGAGCAATTTCCGCAGCGGCCTTGATTTGAAGAACTTTCATTAAAGCGTGGCGGGAAGAATTCTTCTGTTGGGAATTCTATCCTACTAAAAAGGTCGCACGGGGTGTCGTTTGAAGCAACACATTCTTTATTCGGAATACAGAAATCATAAGCCGGTATTCTCATTTGCACGTTTCTTTCAATTTGCACTATTGAAAATAATCCCAAAGTTACGGCAACCGTTCTATTTACGGAGTTACTGTGAACGAATTCTCCGCCAAATCTGCGGCAAATATGCTCCGGCACTCTGCACTGTGGCTGGCGAGAACACTCACAAGGGTCACAAAGTTTAGCGGAAAGCGCCACAGGAGCAGCCACTTGGACTGTTGCTCTCGGCAAATTTCTGAGTGAAGAATTTGTTATATCAAAATCTGCACTGGATCTTTCTGAGCTAAAAATTTTAACATTGCCTTCGCTGCCGTAAAGCACTGCTTTTTTATTAAATACGCAAAGTCCCGATACATTTGCCGGAACAACCGAAGGAGCAATGAACACTTCTAAGTCAACTTCAAAAAAGTAAGTTATATCTATAGAATAGTAGCCCCTTCTAAAAGGAATCGGCTCTAAATCTACGTAGGTATTCAAAACACTGGCGTTTCTAATTCTCACACTGCTTGCTTGGTCGATAATATTTTGGCTGGATTCATTAAAATTAACTCTCAAATTTTCCAGACAATCTTTGTCTGCACATGAATCGTATATCCTATACGCATTTATACAAACAGATTCTTTAAATTGATTATCTTGGCACGAGAATGTAGAAAAATTCTCTGTCATAAAAAATTCCCCCTATAATATTAAGCGGGTATCAAGTTTTTAAAATTTTTGTTCTTTCACATTATTTCTTGATTCCCCGATATTGAAAATCTGGCTTTCAATACCATATTATGGAGGGTTTCTATTTATGTTACTTTATTAAATTAAAAATCTAATTTTTTTGAAGATTCGCGTAATTCGACATAAGTTTTTTTGTACCCTGAGTATCGAATAACACTTCCAAAAGGTTATCCCCGCCCATTGGTGTTACAGAAATAACCGTTCCACGGCCAAAAGTCTTGTGATCAACTAAATCTCCGGATTTAAAACTAGAGACTTGTGAAGTTACGCCCGCACCCCCGGCAACTTGGCCAAAATGGTGCGCCGCTATGAGCGAATTATTCCTGAGTTCCTGAGCGGATCTTGGTTTGTTTTCGCCACTTTTTAAAGTTTTCCAATCGCGAGATTTTGTTTTTTCAAGAAGCTCATCAGGAATTTCATTTAAAAATCTGGAGGGTTTATTATGTGAAGTGCTTCCAAAAAGCATACGGCTGTCAGAATTTAATATATAAAGTTTTTTCTTTGATCTAGTTATTCCAACGTAAGCAAGTCGGCGTTCTTCTTCTATTTCATTTTCGTCCATCATAGACTGCACACCGGGAAAAATACCTTCTTCAAAGCCGGGAATAAACACATTGGTAAATTCCAGCCCTTTAGCGGAGTGAAGCGTCATCAAAACCACCGAATCGGAGTTTTCGTCGTAATTATCAATATCCGAAAGAAGCGAAACCTCCTCCAAAAATCCTGCCAGAGTTGCCGCCCCTGGGTTTTCTTCTTCATATTTTTTTAAATTTGTAAAAAGCTCTTTAACGTTCTCTATCCTGGATTCCGTTGGCTCTTTGTCATTTTTTAAATAGTCAATGTACCCCGTTTTTTCCAGCAAAATATCGTAAAGTTCATAAAGTTTAGTATCGGGATTTTTACTAACTTCAATTAAATCATCAATTAAATCCGCAAAATTTTTAAGCTTAAGCGAAACTCTTTGAAGCTGCTCGTATTTATCGGCATCACGTATTATTTCAAGCAAACTTTTACCTGTTTCTTTTGAAAGCTCCATTGCTTGAGTAATAGTTCTCTCGCCAATAGATCTTCTTGGCTGATTTATTATTCTTTTTAAACGCACTTCATCAAGCGGATTGTTAATCACGCTTAAGTATGCAATCATGTCGCGAATTTCTTTGCGCTCGTAAAATCTAAGTCCGCCCAAAATACGGTATGGTATACCGCATTTTATCAAAACTTTTTCTATAATATTAGACTGCGAGTTCATTCTGTAAAGCACAGCAATATCCGAATATTTTGCCCCTTTTGCAACCAAATCTTGAATTGCTTCGGCAATGTACTCCGCTTCGTCATGCTCACTGTATGCCGTGTGAGATTTAATCTTGTCGCCTTTTTCGTTTTCCGTCCAAAGTGTTTTACCTTTTCTGCCCAAATTGTTTTGAATAACGGCATTTGCGGCATCCAATATTGTCTGAGTGGACCTGTAATTTTGCTCCAAACGTATTGTTTTTGCGCCTTTAAAATTCTTTTCGAAATTTAAAATATTTTCAATCGTAGCACCTCTAAATTTATATATACTTTGGTCGTCATCACCAACAACGCACAAATTTCCGCTCTTTTTTGCCAAGCTGCGCACCAAAACATACTGCACATAGTTAGTATCTTGGTACTCATCAACCAAAATATACTTAAATTTATTTTGATATTTTTCAAGAATTTCTGGATTTTTTTCAAAAAGCAAAACCGTATTCATAATTAAATCGTCAAAATCCATTGCATCGGATTCCAGCAATTTTTTTTGATACATTTCATATATATCCGCCACTGCGGAAAGCCTATAGTCCCCTGCAGCGGAAGTTTTAAAATCTTTGTAATCAATCAAACTGTCTTTTGCGCGGGAAATCTCGTACTTTATCGATTTATAAGAAAAAATTTTATCGTCAAGATTAAGATTTTTTATGCAGTCTTTTATTATGCGTTTTGTATCGTCATCGTCGTAAACCACAAAATGATTGCTGTAGCCCAATTTTTCTGCGTTTTCTCTTAAAATTCTGCAACAAAGCGAATGAAAAGTTGATGCCCAAACGTTTTTTCCTTCTTCTCCCAAAGCTTCTTCAAGGCGGTTTTTGAGTTCTCCCGCGGCTTTATTCGTAAAAGTTATGGCAAGAATATTCCAAGGCTTTACCGGCTCAAATTTTATTATATCTTTAAAATCGTCTGCGCTTTTTCCTTCTTTGTAGCCTTTGTCTAAAACTTCAATAGTTTTTTCGTCAATATTTTCGGGTATTTCTTCGGTCATGTAAGCATTGCCAAAATTTATCATATTAACGATTCTGTTTATTATTGCCGTGGTTTTGCCGCTGCCTGCACCCGCCAAAACAATAAGTGGCCCATTTATATTAAACACAGCCTCTTTTTGGCTTTTGTTCATACGGCTAAAACTTTTTTCAAGTAATTCTTTTTTCAATTTTTTAAATTTATTTATAAGTGTTTTTTTCATAGTTGCACCGCCATATTATTTTAAAAAATGCTGATGTTTACTAACATCCTCTGCTTTTATAATAAACATTTTACCTTATTTTCAATTAAAAATCAATCCAAAAAAATATATAATAAATTTATTAAAAATATAGCTTGACATTTACTTTTTATGTTATATAATACAAAGTGTAGCGAAATCGCTATGAAATTTATTAAAATTTAAGGAGTGGTAAAAATGGCAAAGATAACACAATGTGATGTTTTAGGTAAACTAATTGATGAAGGAGTTAAAATTTCCGAAAGCAAAGACAACCAAGTGTACTTGCTTTCTTCTTTCAAGCGTATAATAAAAGGCTGGAAAAGCGATATTGAAAAAATAGAAAAACTTAATAATGATCTTTCAGCTCTAAAAAAAGAGCTTAAAAACGTCGACGAAAAACTAAATAACGAAAAAGATGAAGTTAAAAAAAGCAAATATAGCAAAGAAAAAGAAAAACTTGAAAAAGAATGCGACAAATTAGAAAAGAAAATAGAACAACTAGTTAGTAAATTAAATCAAAAAATGAAAAAGGATGCGAATGAATACCTTGCAAATAAAAAGACTTTTGCCGATAAAACAGGACTGTCTGTTGCCAAAAATCCAAAAAAATTAACTAAAATTCAAGAATACCGAAAATATATATATGAAATATGGGGATACTACAGCAAAATATACAATTTGGTAGAAAAAGAAGTAAGCCCTATGGTGGAAATGGCATATGAGTATTACTATAATAAATTATTACCAAATCACTCCAAATCAAGTATTGATTCTGTCGTTACTAAACTAAAATCATCAATAAAAAATAAAAATGACATGGAAAATCTACTTAAATCTGGGGGCACTGAAAAATTTCCATCTACCTATATAGACCTTGCTAAACAAATTTACAACAGGCCGGACCTTTTTTCATTTGTTCTTTGCTATATAAATCAACCATGCAAAGAAAGATTTTCAAAATGGATTGAAACAGAATATTTCTATCTATTAAATTTCAAGGACTTAGTTGAAGACGAAATGCTTAAATACCACAACCATGGGGCTTATATAGATACAGTCCCCAAACTAAAAAAAGAATCAAAAAACCTAATTGCTACCTCGGAAGAATTTTATTCTTTTTGCAAATCACTTAAAAAAACAACCGACTTAAAAAATAAAGGCAAAGTAGTTGCAGGATATCTTGCTGTAACTGTTGCATTAAATTTACCTATACCATTTATCACAGCAGGACCCGCTGTACTAAAACCCGGCTTAAAATTACTTAATGACAAAAAGAAATCATTAATAAAGAATATAAGCGATTTAATTAATGAAACTAACGACAAGCTTGATAAATTAATAGACCAAAAACCCGGTAAAAATGATTTAAACGTAAAAAAAGTAACATACATGCATAAAATTTCAAAAGAATTGGGATAAAAATAATAAAATAAAAAAGGCCTCTTATCGAGGTCTTTTTTATTTGCTTGGTTTTATTTCCGAAATATTATAATTTCTTGGCTGAATAGTCTTTTCTTCGCCATCAAGCAACACCTTTATACACCCGGATATAACATTGCAAGAAACAACTTCACCTTGGCCGTCGGGAGTCTGAACTTTAGACCCAACGCTCGGCATGTTACTTATTGCTTCGTGATAAAAATCCTGTTCATACTTCAGGCAGCACATCAATCTGCCGCATGCTCCGGAAAGCTTTGTGGGATTAAGCGAAACACCTTGATCCTTCGCCATTTTTATTGAAACGGACTGAAAATCATCAAGAAACTTCCCGCAACAAAGTGGCCTCCCGCATGGCGCTAAACCTCCAAGCATTTTTGCCTCGTCACGAATACCAACTTGCCTAAGTTCTATCCTTGCTTTAAATGTAGACGCAAGGTCTTTAACCAAATTTCTAAAATCGACCCTGGATTCCGAAACAAAATAAAATATTACTTTTTTTCTGTCGAACATATATTCCACATTTATTAACTTCATTTCCAATTTATGCTCTTCGACTTTTTTCTGGCAGATTTTTCGTGCTTTTTCTTCTTCTTTCTTTTTTTCTTCCAGAGATTTCATATCTTCTTTGGTGGCTTTTCTAAGTATTTTTTCGCCGGGTAAAATTAAATCTTTAAATTTTTCTGCATTTTCTGCGTAAACCACTTTTCCGGCTTCTGTGCCTCTTTTTGTTTCGGCGATAACCGTATCGCCAAGCGAAACATCATGAAAACACGAAAAATAATGTATTTTCCCTACCTCAAAAAATCTAGCTCCTACAATTTTGTCCATTTTTTCTCCTTTTTATATTTTGGCGCACAATGTGCACACTAACAAATTAAAATTCACATTTTTTTCCGACATCTCAAGCACACTTTTTAAAACGTCTATTTTCTCCACCAAATTTTCTTTAAAAGAAAACTTGCCGCAGTTTTTAATAATCGCCCCTATAACAACATTAATAAACTGCTTAAAAAAGATCCTGTCGTTTGGTATTTTCCCGCTAATTGACAGCGTTTTAATTTTATCGCCGTTTAAAACTGCACTTGCAAAATCTTTGCCCAATTTTTCGGCACTGCTGTTTATATCTTCATCTTCCAAGCATTTAAAAATCTGGCATCTGGACCTGATTGTACTTATAAGTGATGACAAAAACTCTGTGCAAATAATAAAAATCACATTCTTTGGCGGTTCTTCCAATATTTTAATAAAAGCGTTTTGCGCTTGAGTGGTAAGAAGTTCACCGTTTGTTATTATGTAAAATTTATAGCCGCCTTCATTTGAAATAATATACGCATCTTCACGGATATATCTTATACTTTCTATTTTTATCGATTTAGAATCTTTTTCCGGTTCAATAAATTTTACATCAGGGTGAAATCCGGCTTCAATTTTAACACAATCGCGGCATTTTTTACAAGGTTTTTCTTCTTTTGCCGTGCACATAGCATTTTGTAAAATTTCTTTTAAATAGTTTTTTATAAATGTAAAGTTTTTACCCTCTATAATTATTGCGTGCGGCAAAGTATGCTCTTTGGCAAGTAAAAGCAGTTTTTGTAAATATGTATTTTCCATACTTTTAAATTAAACCTTTTCGAATCTGTCTACGTTCAAAACAAAAATAATTGCTCCACCGCTTGTAACCTGAAATGGCTGCTGATTCATGTCATACATTGAAGGCAATCCGGAAATAAGCTGGGTTCTTTTGCTGCTATATTTTGAAATAATATCAATTACTTTGTTTGTTTTGCTGTCTTCCACGCCGATTATAAGCGTTGTGTTGCCGGATTTTAAAAATCCACCCGTAGAAGCCATTTTTGTAACCTGAAAATTTTCCTCCGTTAAAGCGTCCATTACAACCGAAGAATCGTCTTTACCCATAATTGCCATAACAAGTTTCATAATATAACACCTCATAAAAAATAATATTTTGCATGTCGCACTTATTTTAACACATTTATTTTTGAAATTCCATATCTTCTCAAAACTTCGTATTCATAATCCGAAATTTTTTCTCCCGGCATAACCACCGGCACACCCGGAGGGCAAGGGCAAACCACGTCTGCGGCAATTTTACCCACGCAATTATTAATATTTACTTTAACGGATTTTGCCATAATGGCTTCCCTTATTGTTGCTAATTTTTCCGGGATTTTAAAATTAAA
Source organism: Clostridia bacterium (assembly GCA_017406805.1). Lineage (GTDB taxonomy): Bacteria > Bacillota > Clostridia > Oscillospirales > Acutalibacteraceae > UMGS1491. The sequence goes on from JAFQXU010000022.1 coordinate 10,489, forward strand.
TTCAAAGCCCAATTTTTTTTCTTCTTTTACTTTCATTTCTTTTAAAGCTTTTTTTAATTTTTTAAAATCCTCACGAGTATTAAAAGGAGTGGCAATTAAAACGGTGTAGTTGCTGTCGCAAAATTCAGGCTCCACGCCATATTTATAAAGATACTCCCTAAATTCAAAGCCGCTATACCCCGCTTTCCACACACCAAGAGTTATTCTGACGGGGTCAGAAATACTTTCGTCCGGAATAAAAATCCCTTTTTCTTTTGCCAAATTTTTTATATTTTCAACTTTGCTTTTTAGCTTTAAAAACTCTTTTTCCCCGCAATTTTTTAGCCAATCTCTTGCAATGTCCATAGAAGACATAACCACATAAGAAGGACTCGTTGAACCAAAAAGCGCCATTTTGTTTTTAACATCTTCGCAAAATCTGTCATCGTTAACATGTAGCCATGCTCCACCCGTAAGAACCGGGAGTGTTTTATGTGCCGAATCCGCAGACATTGCCGCCCCCATATCAAGCGGGTGCAAATTTCCCCCCACAAACTTTAAATGCGAGCCATGTGCATTATCAACCAAAACAGGCACACTTTTTTTCTTGCATTCTTCCGAAATTAAACTTATATTTTGAATTATTCCGTAGTAACTCGGGCTGGTAGTATAAAAAGCTTTATAATCTACTTTTTCGTTTAACTTTTCTTTTAAATCTTTAAGGTCTATTTTTTCAAAAAGTCGAGATTTTTTGTTATACTCTCTTTTTACCCAAATAGGGTCAATATCCAAAAGTGCCATCGCTGAAACCGCCGAACGATGCACCAGCCTGTCGCACAGGATTTTTTCTTTGTTTTTTGCCGCCAAAGCAAGCATAGTTTGAATACAAAGTGTATTCCCGCCGGAAGAAAAAATCGACTCTTTACTGCCGTAAAGCTTTTTTAGGTCATTTTCCGCTTGTTTTATAATTCCTGAAGCCTCGTAAAGGCTGTCTGTAAGCGGAAGTTCCGTGTAATCAAGCGACAAAATTCCACTTTTTCCAAAAACATTCATTTTATGTCCGGGCGTATGAAATGACGATCTATTTAGCCTTTTATAATGTTTCAGTGACTCATATAATTTTTTTTTCAAAACTTCCTCCTATTTTTTATGAATACTATTTTTTATGAATATATAAATATTTTAAATCAAATAATAAACAAAAAGGATGTGATTAAATAATGAACGTAAGCAAAAAAGAATACTCAAAAATGGCAAGCAAACATTCTCCGCCAAGCCCACTTTGGAAAGATTTATTTTTGGCATTCATCTCGGGTGGATTAATCTGCACATTGGGGCAACTGCTTTGCCAAACGTATATGACGTATTTTAATTTGGACAAAAAAACCGCAAGCACATGGGTTTCTGTTACTCTAATTGCGCTTAGCGCACTTCTTACCGCATTAAATTGGTACGGGAAAATAGCAAAACATGCCGGCGCAGGAACAATTGTACCGATAACAGGCTTTTCAAATTCCATAACCGCGCCAGCAATAGAATTTAAAAGCGAAGGGCATATTTTTGGAATTGGCGCCAAAATGTTCATAATGGCAGGACCTGTGATAGTTTACGGAATTATTGCCTCGGTAGTATACGGATTAATTGTGTGGATATGGCATTTATACTGAGTTTACCCACGCTGCCTGCGAACTTCATACATCAAAACCCCCGCCGCAACAGAAGCATTAAGCGAATTTATTTTTCCCATCATAGGAAGCGAAAGTATAAAATCGCATTTACTTTTTACGAGTTTGCTAATTCCTTTCCCCTCTGAACCAATAACCAAAGCAATGGGGCCGGTCAAGTTTTCGCTTGACCACTTTTTGCCGTCCATATCTGCGCCGTAAATCCACAGACCTTTTTCTTTTAAATAATCAATCGCCGACGAAATATTCCCCACTTTGGCAACCAAAACATACTCAAGTGCGCCTGCGGAAGATTTATCCACACCAAAAGTTATACCGACACTTCTGCGCTTTGGAATAATCACTCCGTGCGCACCAACGCATTCCGCAGTTCTGATTATTGCCCCCAGATTGTGCGGATCTTCAATACCGTCGGCTATTATTACAAACGGCGGTTCATTTTTTGATTTTGCATAATTTAAAATGTCGTCCACACCGCAAGACTCTTTTGCGCCCGCCACGGCAATTATTCCTTGGTGCGATTCCCCGCGGCTCATGAAATCCATCGATTTTTTATTTACATATTTTAAAGGTATCTTTTTTTCGGAGGCTTTGCTTATTATATCTTTTATTAGGCCTGCTTTTTCGCCGGCCAAAACAAATACGGAGTCTATAACTCTGCCCGATTTTAGTGCTTCTTTAACGGCGTTTCTTCCTATTATGTAATTTTTTTCTTTATTATTTTTATCCATTTTAATGCCACCTACATTTTTACATTTTCTAAATAATTTTTTATGCCGTTAACGGTTTCTTTGCTTAAAATATGCTCTATTTTGCAAGCGTCTATTTCTGCGGTTTTTTCGCTTACGCCAAGGACTTTATTTAAAAATTTACTGATAACTTTGTGTTTATCGTAAACTGCCACCGCAGCTTTTTCGCCCTCTTTTGTAAGCAGTATTTTGCCGTATTTTTCTTGGCTTACCAAATTTTCATTTTTTAAAATTTTTATAGCCTTCGTGGCACTTGGTTTAGAAACCACCAAAGCCTTAGCAATATCCGTAATTCCAACTTTTAAACCCTGTTCACTGAGGATATATATTATTTCCAAGTAATCTTCCAAAGATGATGTAAGACAAAACATAAAACAACTCCTTATTTTTTATTTTTAGTGCAGTATTTTTTCCCGGGGCAAAAACTGCAAGACGAGCAGCCGGAATCCTCGGATTTTCTTTTTTTAAATATTCTAATAATCACCAAACAAACCAGCGCCGAAATGAGCGCCAAAATAATAATATCGGTTAAATTCATTTTTTATCGTCCTTTTTATTTTTTATATTTTATATATTTATAAATTTAAATATCAAGCTTAAAATTTGAAATGTGAGCGCCGAAAACAAATACGCCACAAAAAGCTGATAAAAAACAGAAACAAATGTAAGTTTAAAACTGCGGAATTCTTTATGAAGCGCAGAAAGCGCCGCAACACAAGGAGTGTAAAGAAGTGAGAAAATCATAAATGAAATCGCACTGCAAAGCGAAAAAGAATCTTTTAAAAACCCGCTGAGTTCTGCGGAATTATCTGCGCCGTAAAGCACAGACAAAGTGCTTACAATGGATTCCTTTGCCATGATTCCGGTAATAAGCGAAACGCATGCTTGCCAATTTCCAAATCCGCAAATACTAAATACAGGAGCAATAAATCCACCCAAATTAGCAAGCATGCTCTCGGAATTATCAGACACAAATTCAAAATTAAAACTAAATGACTGCAAAATCCACACGGCTATCGTGGCAAGTAAAATAACAGTCCCCGCACGCTCAATAAAATCTTTAACTTTATCCCAAACACTAAGCCATACATTTTTTAAAGACGGGAATTTATATTCAGGCATTTCCATTATAAATGGTGAATCTTCACCCTTAAAAAGATTTTCTTTAAACAGCCAAGCCGTGAAAACCGCAACCAAAACTCCAATCGTATACAGCGAAAATATTACAATCGCCTGATGCTCCGGAAAAAATGCCGAAGCAAAAAGCAAATAAACAGGCATTTTTGCGCTGCAAGACATAAACGGTATTAAAAAAACCGCTAAATTTTTATCTTTTTTATTTTCTAAAATTTTTGTACTCATAATAGCCGGCACGCTACAGCCAAAACCCATTATAAGCGGCACAAAAGCCTTACCTGAAAGCCCAATACGCCTAAAAGGCTTATCCATTATAAATGCAGCCCTTGCCATATATCCGCAGTCTTCCAAAAGAGAAAGAAGAACAAAAAGCAGTATTACCTGCGGCAAAAACGAAACAACAGACCCCACTCCACCTATAATAGCGTCCAAAACCAAACTTTTGCACCAAATCGAAGCCCCAAAATACTCAAGTATACGGCTCATTGTAATGTATGTGTTGCCATTTATAAACTCTTCGCAAAACGTTTTTAAAGATGAACCTATCGGCCCAAAAGTTATATAAAAAATTAAAAAAATAAACACAGCAAAGCTGGGGAATGCCGTATATTTTCCAGTTAAAATTTTATCCACTTTTCCCGTAAACGTAAATGTATTTTTATTTTTAATATTTTTTATTACATTCTCGCAAAGCAAACATATATAATTATACCTCTCATCGGGAATTATCATGTCACTTTCTTTGCCCATTTTTTCAGAAAGATTTTCCCGTATAATGTCTATTTTTTTTAAGTCCTCGGTGGAAATTTTTAAACTTTCGCTTACGTACATATCATCTTCGAAAACTTTAATGATTTTAAACCTATTATTTTTTACGTAATTTTTACCTTTATTTACTATGCTGTCGATTTCTTTAAGGGCATTCTCGGTTTCTCCGGAATAAATATTTACAATAGACTGGGATTTTTTCGCACCTTTAAAAATATTAGAAATTTTAAAAATCAGGTTGTTTATTCCTTTATTTTTTACGGCGGATATGGGAATAATAGGTATTTCCAAGCTTTTTTCAAGTTTTTTGTAATCTATAATCTTGCCTTTTCCAAGGAGTAAATCTTCCATATTTAAAACTGCAACCACAGGAGAATCCAATTCCAAAAGCTGAGTGGTCAAATAAAGGCCTCTTTCCAAATTTGTGGCATCTAAAATATTTATTATTAAATCCGGATTTTCCTCCAGTATATACTGCCTCGTTATAATTTCTTCCGGAGAATACGGCGAAAGAGAATATATCCCGGGCAAATCAACCAAAGTTATATCTTCATTTATATTTTTTATTTTCCCCTCTTTGCGTTCAACCGTTACTCCCGGCCAATTCCCCACGTATTGATAACTACCGGTTAAATTATTAAAAAGTGTTGTTTTTCCGCTGTTTGGATTCCCTATAAGGGCTACTTTTATTCCCCCGTCACTGCTCGGAGGGCTGCTTAAAAACGGCACAACACGTGTCTCTTTAATTTTCGGATTGTTTTTAGAGCTTTTTAAAAACTGCTCATAATCCTTGCTATTTTCAAAAATTTCTATCTTTTCGGCCTCAGATTTTCTTATACTCAAATCATAGCCGTGAATATTTATTTCAATCGGGTCACCAAGTGGCGCATACCTTATAACCTCGGCACGTGTTCCCACAGTAAGGCCCATGTCTATCATTCTGCGCCTAAGGTGGCCTTCGCTGCCAATGCTTTTTATAACTCCGCTGCCACCGGGCTCAATTTCACTTAAATTCATTTTTTTAATCACCTGCTCTTTTCATACGACAAATATTTTGGACATTAAAATATATATATCTTTTCTATCTTTATTATACTGCTTGTTTTAAAAAAAGTAAACCCAGGCTAACTTTTTCTACTTTATAAATTTTTTATACTTGAAATTCGGATTTTATTTATACAAAATTAACAAATGAATTACATTTATATTTTTTCATATTTTAAGTACTTCTAATCATAAATATTTATTACTAAATTTAAAAACAAATGAATTTTTAAAAGGCGGGATTTTATGACTTTATACATTTTGGCATTTTTAGCAGTAATAACAATACTATTTATAGTTTACAAAACATCAAAAAGCCCACACCCTTTTTGGCGGGCAGTGGGCTCATCAATTAGCGGTATATTGGGATTTATATTTGTTTTAATATCATATAATTATACAGGAATAACCCTTCCGATAAATTTAATAACTTTAAGCATTTCTTCTTTGCTGGGCGTACCCGGTGTAGGGCTCTTGCTGCTTTTAAACAACATGGTTTTCTAATTTTCAAGATATTTTACTGCTTTTCCGGTTTTCTTTGCGTACTCAATTTCTGACTTTGTACTTTCGCCGATATATCCCCCAACGTTAATTACGTATATCTCGTCGGCCATATCAATTTTTCTTTTGTGCATATCGTCAAGCATTTCTTTTGTTTTTGTCAAAGTGTTTTCATCCATGTTTTCCCAGACTTCGCCATCTCCGGCATGGCCAAAAAGCCCCACCGAAATCACAATGCACCCTTTAAGAGTAAGCTCTTTTTGAGCCTGCATAAATTGATCTTTAAACCTTGTGGAGCCGCAAAGTGTTACTACTTTATATTTTCCTACCATGTTATTTATTCCTTTAAATTTTTATTTTTTAAATAAATTTAAGCAAACGGCTTCATAGTTGGAAAAATAATCACATCTCTGATTGATGCGCTGTCAGTAAGCAGCATTACAAGCCTGTCAATGCCGATACCCAGCCCACCTGTTGGCGGCATGCCGTGTTCCAAAGCAGTTATAAAATCTTCGTCAATTAAATTTGCTTCGTCGTCGCCTGCATCTCTCAGCTTCATTTGATGTTCAAACCTTTTGCGCTGGTCTATTGGGTCATTAAGCTCAGAATATGCATTTGCAAGTTCACGCCTTGTAACGAAAAATTCAAAACGTTCCACCAAATACGGCGCATCTGCCTTTCTTTTTGTAAGCGGCGAAACTTCCACGGGGTAATCGCATATAAAAGTTGGCTGAACCAAATTTTCTTCAACTTTTTCTTCAAAAACCCTGTTTAAAATGTCGCCCCAAGTGTCTGAAGATTTAACGTCCACGCCTAATTTTTTTGCTACTTCAGCAGTTTTGTTTATATCATCTTTATAATTTAAAAAGTCTTCGCCCGTGTATTTTTTCACAGCATCAAGCATTGTCATACGCTCAAAAGGTTTGGAAAGGTCGATTTTTTCGCCTTGATATTCTATAATATCCGTTCCATTGGCAACTTGGGAGCATTTTCTGACTATATTTTCGGTAATATCCATCATGTCGTTATAATCGGCGTATGCTTTATAAAGTTCTATGCTTGTAAATTCCGGATTGTGGCGAGTAGACATACCTTCGTTTCTAAAAAGGCGTCCCATTTCATAAACTTTATCCATTCCGCCCACTATTAACCTTTTTAAATAAAGCTCGGGAGCAATTCTTAAATAAAGGTCCATATCCAAAGTATTGTGATGCGTTATAAACGGCTTTGCGGCAGCTCCTCCCGGTATTACGTTAAGTATAGGGGTTTCCACCTCAATAAACCCAAGGCTATCTAGGTAATTCCTTATTTCTTTTATGATTTTACTTCTTTTTATAAATGTATCTTTTATTTCTGGGGAAGAAATAAGGTCAAGATATCTCTGACGGTATCTTGTATCGGTGTCTTTAAGACCGTGAAATTTTTCGGGAAGCGGCAAAAAAGATTTGGAAAGAAGCTTAATTTCTTTGGTATGAACAGAAATTTCGCCCCTTCTTGTTTTAAAAACGTAGCCCTTTATTCCAACGATGTCCCCTATATCCCACAAAGACATATCGTTATATGTTTCTTCGCCGATATCATCAATTTTAAGGTACACTTGTATTTTACCTTTGGCATCTAAAACATCTATAAAAGACGCTTTACCCATATCTCTGCGGCTAATTATCCTGCCGGCTATGGAAACATCTTTTCCCTCGAATTTTTCAAAATTAGATTTTATTTCCTCGGAAGTTTCCGTGCAATCGTAAGTTGTAATTTCAAAAGGGTTCTTGCCTTTTTCTTTTAAAGATTCAAATTTTTCGCGCCTTATTTTCATCATTGCGTTTAAATCTTCGCCTGAATTTTCAAGATTATTTTCGGCGCTTAAATTCTCTGCCATATGTTTTTTACCTCTCTTTTGACTTTTTAATTGTTATTTTGAAATTTCAAGTATTTTGTATTTAAGCACACCACTTGGCGTTTTCACTTTAACGGTTTGACCTTTTTTGTGGCCGATAAGCGCTTCGCCAACGGGAGATTCATCCGAGATTCTTCCCTCGCGCGGATCTGCTTCGCTGGATCCTACTATTTTATACTCCACAGTTTCGTCATATTCAATATCTTTTAATTTAACTTTGGAACCCACATGTACTTTATCGGTGCTGATATCTTTTTCGTCTATAATTTTTACGTTTTTCAGCATCGATTCAATTTCAAGTATTCTGGCTTCCATAATTGCCTGCTCGTTTTTGGCTTCGTCGTATTCGCTGTTTTCGGAAAGGTCGCCAAAAGAAAGTGCAACTTTTATTTTTTCTGCAACTTCTTTTCTGCGAACAATTTTTAAATTTTCCAGCTCTTTTTCTAGATTTTTAAGGCCTTCTTCTGTAAGTACTATCTGTTTTTCCATTTGTTTTTCCATGTAAAATCACTCCATTAATAATTAACATACGCACCCTCCGGAGTACTTTTCCGGAGGGAAGCTTTTATACATACTTAGTAAATTAAGTTTCGCATATAATTATACAAAAATCATACTGGATATGTCAAGAGCTGGTAAATAAACGAACACAGACAAATTAATTTTTGCATTCACCCGAAAACTTGCAAATATTTCCCCCATCGCCCGCAAATACCCTTGGAACACTGCCCACAATAACAAACTGTGAAACCAAAACGTCGGTATTTATTTCTTCCGAGCAAGAGCACCCCGGCATAACGACGCTAATTCTGCACTTAACATTAACGTACATTTGGTAAACTGTTTGGTTTATGCCCGAAGTACAAAAATTATTTTTAAAATCTGTGAAAACACTTCCGGAAACAGACACTTTCATAGGCACTTTTGGGCCTTTTTCGTTAGCAATTTCAAAGCCGCTTAGAGTTCCAAGGGAAATCCAAAAGTTTTTTTCCTTAAATTCGGCAAAATTTTTTTGAATGGCAGATGCAAGCGAAGATTTAAGTGTATTAATTTTTAAAGCATCAAAATATAACTCTTTTTGAGAGCTATCCCCCGATTTTTCTGATTTTACAATGCTGCTGTAAACATCGGGGTTTTTATTTATTTCTTCCAAAATAGAATTATTTATAATTTCCGAGGCAATGATTTTGGCTTTATTCTTGGCAATACTTTTTGCAACAGGCCTAAATTTAAAACTTAAAAAAACTGCAGCAAGCAAAAAAATAAAAAGAAAACAAATTATTTTTCGCCTTCTTTTCTTTAAAATAAGTTTATTCAATTTTCAGCCTCCCGTCTTAAAACTTTTTAAGTGGCTTTATATATAAAATATACTTATTTTCTGAAAATGTGATTTTATAAAATGCAAATTATACCAGATATTATTTTTAAAAATGTGGGAATTAATATAGTACAAGATAATTTAAAATATCTTGATTAAAAAAAGAAAGGGGTTTTTAAAAATGTGCAATTGTTCTAACGAACACAGAGACTGCGTATGCCACAAAATATGCGGCACTATAAAATTAATCATGGCAGGAATAATAATTGGAAGTGCGGCAGGAATGGTTATGATGTACTTTTTTGACCGCGACAGATGGCTTCAGTGCAAAGCAAAAAAGATGATTAAAGGTGCCGAAGAAGTAACAAAAAACATCGGATCAAAAATAACACATGCAGTAAGTAACAATTAATTTGTAAATTAAATAACTTTACTTTGCAAAAAAGAGCTTTCTGAGAACAAAATCAGAAAGTTCTTTAATTTATTTTTAAAATTTTTATTTGTTGCATTTATGTATGCAAAAATACACAGTTTTTTAGTGAATTACGTAAAAGAAAAATCTAAAGGAGGAAATAAAAATGTCAAACTCAGAAAAAACTCTAAAAAAGAAAGAACTTTCGTTTTGCTACCACTACATTGAAACGGGAAACGCTTTTGAAGCTGCAAAATTGGCCGGATACAAAAACAACGTCCGATCAAAAGCAATTAAACTTTTGGAAAGCAGCAAAATCGCAAAAAAAATTGAAGAAATCTACATGGAGAAAAAAAGAAACCTGATGTACAAAGCAACAAGCGGCTACGAAAGGCTTGCTTTTGGAAACATTTGCGACTCGATTAAGCTTTTGTTTTGCGAGAATATTTCTTATAAAGATCTGGAAAAAATGGATTTATTTAATATTGCCGAAATAAAAAAGCCCAAGGAAGGCGCAATGGAAATTAAATTTTTTGACAGACTCCGCGCACTGGAAAAACTGGAAGAAATCGACACAAACGAAAAAAGCGAAAAAGATCCTTTTTATTATGCCTTGGAACAAGGCCTGAAAAAACTTGGAAATACGGAACCACCTAAGGAGGCATAAATGAAGCTGGAAGCCTTTTCTAAAAAACAAATTATTGTTCTTTCTTGGTGGGCAAAAGGGTCAAACTACGAAAACTACGACGCAATAATTTGTGACGGCTCTATCAGAAGCGGAAAAACAGTTTGTATGTCGCTTTCGTTTATATTATGGGCTTTTTATAAATTCAATGGTTCAGCTTTTGCAATGTGCGGAAAAACAATTCGCTCTTTAAAAAGAAACGTTGTTACTCCAATACTCCCCATACTCAAAAGCTTAGGTTTTAACTGTAAGCAAAAATTCTCGGAAAATATGCTGGAAATTACATATCAAGGCCGCACAAATTTAATCTATCTGTTTGGCGGTAAAGATGAATCTTCCGCTTCTTTAATTCAAGGAATGACTCTTTCCGGCGTGCTTTTTGACGAGGTCGCACTTATGCCCCGCTCTTTTGTTGACCAAGCTTTGGCCAGATGTTCCGTTGCGGGGTCTAAATTTTGGTTTAACTGCAATCCCGAATACCCCGGGCATTGGTTTTACAAAGAATGGATTTTAAAAGCCAAGAGCCGTGGCGCTTTTTATCTGCATTTTACAATGGAAGACAATCCGTCGCTTTCAAGTTCGCTAAAAGAACGCTACAAACGTCTATACAGCGGAACTTTTTACCAAAGATTTATAGAAGGAAAATGGGTTGCCGTGGAGGGCCTGATTTACCCATACATGACTGAACAATCGGCTTTTTACGATATACCAAAAGAAAATTTTTCAAAATACGCGATTTCTTGCGATTACGGCATAGTAAATCCCACTTCTTGCGGTCTTTGGGGCGAATCGGGCGGCACTTGGTACAGAATTGACGAATACTACTATGATTCCAGAAAAGAAGGTGATACCAGAACAGACGAAGAACACTACGAACATCTTTGCAGATTAATTGGTAACAGGCACATCAGTTCAATAACCGTAGATCCCTCTGCCGCAAGCTTTATAACACTTATTAAAAGGCATGGCAAATACACCGTAATCCCCGCAAAAAACAATGTGGTTGACGGCATAAGGGAAGTTTCCACGGCTTTAAAAAGAGGTGATATAAAAATATGTAAAAATTGCGTAAATTCCATAAGGGAATTTTCGCTTTACAGGTGGAACGACACCGCAAACAAAGACACCCCCGTAAAAGAAAACGACCACGCAATGGACGACATAAGGTATTTTGTAACCACAATAATGACTGCAGACGAAGAACCTTTCTTCGCTTTTGCTGCTTCAAGATAATAAATTTTAAGGAGTGTAAACGTGAAATTTTTTAAAAAAAAGACTCAAAATTTTTCCGCAGTACAAACTGCACCGGCAAACTATTCAAAAAGCCACCCATTTACAGAAATCAGTAACTATATTCCCGGATCAAACTATAAATTTAAACTTTACAAAGCTATTAAAGAAGCCATACCGATTATTGATGCGGCAATTTCAAAAATAATTCGTTTAACGGGAGAATTTTCCATTAAATGCGAAAACAAAGAAATTGAAACCGAAATAAATCATTTTATAAATAATGTGCAGGTAAACTCTTGCTCATGCGGTGTGAATGCTTTTATTTTATCTCATTTAAATCAGCTTTTAACTTACGGCACAGCCGTGGGCGAAATCGTTATTAATTCCGAAGGCACAAAAATAGATGCTCTTTACAACGCTTCACTTAACAACTTAGAGCTTTTGACGGGTAATAATCCCCTCAAATTAAAAATTTTCAGAAAAAACAAAAAAGGTGAACTCTCGGAAATAAAATATCCCGAACTTATTCTTATTTCCACTCTCAACCCAGAGCCGGGGCAAATTTACGGCAATTCAATTTTAAAAGGGCTTCCTTTTATAAGTGACATACTACTAAAAATTTACAACAGCATCGGCACAAATTGGGAACGAGTCGGCAACGTAAAATTTGCAGTTACTTATAAACCGTCTTCAGAAGCCGGAGAAAGAGCCTACACCAAAGAGCGCGCTTCTCTTATTGCTTCAGAGTGGAGCAAAGCCATGAAAAATAATCTTCAACCAAGCGATTTTATTGCAATCGGCGACGTAAGCATCAAAGCAATCGGAGCAGACAACCCGATTTTAGACAGTCAAGTTCCCGTGCGTCAAATGTTGGAACAAATCATAAGCAAACTTTCCATCCCGCCGTTTTTACTCGGGCTTAGCTGGTCAACCACAGAAACAATGTCCACACAACAATCGGAAATACTTAGCAGCGAGCTGGATTCTTACAGACGAATTTTAAATCCTATTATTTACAAAATATGCAACATGTGGCTAAGGTTAAAGGGATACGATGAAAAAATCGAAATTAACTGGGAAATGGTGGACCTTAGCAATCAACTAGACATTGCCAACACAAAACTTATAAACGCAAAAACTTTGGAAATTGAGAAAAAACTGGAAAAATCGGAAGAATCAAATATTTAAACACTTTTTAGGAGGCTTACTGATGAAAGAAGGATACGTAGTTAAAAACACAAAAGATTTAAAACTTTCAAGCAGCGACTTAGAGATGATAAACAAACTAACACGAAGAAACTTTGAAGAAAACGAGGTTTACACATTCAATGTTGTTCTGTGCGATAACGAAATCGACCGAGAACACGAACGCTTTACAGACGAAGCGCTTGATAAGCTTGCCAAGCTTTTCGTTGGGAAAACCGGAATACTTGACCACAATCCAACGAGCGGAAACCAAACCGCAAGAATTTACAAATGCTACACAGAATTTGTAAAAGGAAAATTTAACAAGTTAAAAATGCCTTACAAAAGGCTGGTTGCAAAAGCCTATATGCCAAAATCAGAAAAAAACGAGAATATAATATTGGAAATTGACTCCGGAATAAAAAAGGAAGTAAGTGTGGGCTGCTCTGTGGAAAGAAAAATATGTTCCATTTGCAGCCAAAACGTAAACGAAGCCAAATGTGCGCACAAAAAAGGCAGAAGATACAAAATAGAAAACACATACAAAACCTGCCACTACATACTGGATGACCCAAACGATGCTTACGAATGGTCATTTGTTGCCGTGCCGGCTCAGCGTGAAGCGGGAGTGATAAAAGCCTTTTTGCCAACTGCCACGAAAGGAGGTGAAAAAAACATGGAAGAAGTAATTAAATCTTTAAGCAGCGGACAAGCGGTAACATTAAACGAGCAAGAGGCTTTAAAAATTCATGATTTAATTAAAAATCTTAAAGAAAAAGCAGAAATCGGCAATTATTACAAAGAAGAACTAAAGTCGGAAGTTGTAAGGCTTTCCAGCTTAGTTCAACCGGAAGTAAGCACCGAACTTATGAAAAGCATTACAAACAAATTCTCTATTGAAGAATTAAAAGCTTTTAAAAAGTGTTTTCAGTCTAAAATTTCAAAATCATTCCCTATAAAACCGCAGTTTGTAACCGAAAAATCTGAAGAAGAAACCCTTAAAAACGTTGAATTTAAAATTTAAAAAGAATTAAAAAATATATAAATGGAGGAATTAAAATGTCATTTTGTGATTCATTAAAATTGGAAAAAGGTATGTACAACATAAGAGGAAAAAGCTTTACGGAAGTTCTGGAAAGTCTTGACCCATCAGAAAACTACAAAGAAACAAATTTAAATGGTTTGGACGCATATCAAAGGCAATTAAAAAGATTTAACATTAAAGTAAGCGGCCCAAACTGCGACAAAGTTGAAAAATTCTTTACAAGCACAGACTCCGCAGTATTATTCCCGGAATTTATCGCCCGCTCAATCAAACAAGGAATGGAAGCCTTTAAATTAATACCGGAAATAACCGCAGCAAAAACAGTGATTGACGGCGTAGATTACAGACCAATAACCGCAACAACCGGAACAGTTGTTTCACCGGTAACCGAAGGCACAGCCATGACAAGCGTAAGCGTAGCATCGGCAAACTCTTTGGTTAACCTAAAAAAACACGGCAGAGTATTCTCATCAAGCTATGAAGCAATGAGATTCCAAAATTTAGACGTTATATCCGTAATATTCAAAAAAATCGGTATGGATATTGCCGCAGAGCAACTTTACGACGCAGTAACAGCTCTTTTACCGGGCACCTCCATGGGCGTTGCCACCGCAAACACACTTACATACGGTGACCTTTTAAGCTTGTGGGCCGCAATTAATCCATACAATCCAAACGTAATGATAGCTTCTGAAAAAACAGTTAAGAAAATACTTTCATTAACTGAAATGAAAGACGCTCGTGCAGGCCTCGGATTCCACGGAACAGGCGAACTCGTTACACCAATTGGGGCAAAATTAATCGTAGATACCCTAAAAATTGCAGACGACAAAATCTTGGCATTTGACAAAGACTTTGCTCTGCAAATGGTACAATCCGGCGACGTAACAGTGGAATACGACAAAGTTATCGACCAACAACTCGATAAAGCCGCAATCAGCGTAACAACAGGCTTTTCTACAATCTGCGCCGACGCAGTTAAACTCCTCGATATTACAACAGCAGCCACCTAAAATAATTAAAGATTCCCTATCTTACAAGGTAGGGAGTCCCCTTTATTATAAATACTAAAGGAGGAAAAACTTTGAATTTAGAAGAAATAGTAGAAAGATTTAAAATTATTTCCGGAATTTTAGAGGACGACACCGCCAAATTAGTTCCAATATGTGAAGATGCAATGAATGAAATACTTTTGAGCTTAAAAAAAGGCGTAGATCACACAGCCCCTGAAAACTCTAGAAGACTTAACGTTGCCGCTGCGGTACTTTCATTTTATAAATACTCACTTTGCAGAGCTTCCGTGGACTCTGCTGCAGCCTTTACTGCCGGGGAATTCCGCATAAAAACCGATTTTCAGGCAAACATAAAAAGTGCTTACCGCATGTGGCGAGAGGCTCGCAAGAGTATATCCGATCTTTTGGAAGATGACGAATTTGTATTTGAAAGGATTTGATTTAGTTGATATCAGAAGCTAATTCTTTAATAAAAAAATACGGCCAGGCTATATCAATTAAAAAAACATCTTCGTCTGACCCGCAAAAAACAAAAGCATTCATTCAGCCGCTGCGTTCCGATTACCAAAGCAGCCTTTATGGCGACTACATTGAAACAGAAGGGGTCGAGCAATTTTTATACATCGGTTTGCCGGATTACAAGCTGACTGATTACCCAAGCACGACAAGAATAATTTTTTCAAATCAAAGCTACGTTATTAAAAAAGCCGAAAACGTATATTTTGGCGAGAATGTTATATATGTAAGAGCCGTTTTGGAAAAAGACAGCTAAAAACAATCAATATCGAGCTATTTTTTATAATAGCTTCGGTATTGCTTTTAAAAAAAGTTAAAAGGAGTAATTAAAAAATGTTTGAATCTGAATTTTTAAACCCTGTTGGAAGAGCCAATTTATTAGAGCCTATAATCGTATCCGGAAAATATTTTAATATTAAACTTTTATCTGCGTACGATTTTATGCTCTGCACAAAAATTTCTAAAAAATTCACTCAAATACTTATTAATCAAGATTTTGAAAAAGAATTATCAAGAAATATATGTCAGTGCGCATGTTTGGTTTCAATGTGCCTTTACAATTCACAAAGGCAAAAAGTATTTAGCTCTCCAATGGACGCTTTAAAAAATTTAACTCCCTGTGAAATTTCTTTGATATATTCAGAGTATAAAAAACTTTTGAAAAAAATTTATAATAAAGATAAAATTTCCTATGGCATACTGGAAAAAGTAAAAAACTCCATAAAAACAAATTAAATTATTTTTTAAATAAAAAATATGTTGACTTTTCTATTTGATATGTGATAAAATTCTAAATAGTTGGTAGTTATGAAAAAGAGAGTGGGAGTGCCCACTCTTTTGCTTATATTATAGGGGGAATTAAATGATAAAACAATCAAAAGGAGAATCTATAACAGAAATTGTAAAGAAAATTGCCGACCCCATCGCCAAAAATTTAGATTTGGAACTATGGGACATAAAGTTTGTAAAAGAAGGTCCAAACCGCTATTTAAGGGTGTTTATCGACAAGCCAGGCGGCGTTACTTTGGACGATTGCGAAAAAATGAGCCATGCTTTAGATGAACCTCTGGACACATACGACCCCGTGCCGTATTCCTACTGCTTAGAAGTATGCTCTCCAGGAATAGAAAGGGAACTTTCCTGCGATTATCATTTAAATAAATATTTAGATCATACAATAAAAATAAAGCTGATACGGCCTGTAGGAAATCAAAAAGAATTTGAAGGAACGCTAAAATCATTTGACAAAAATTCTATTTCAATAGAAAATGAAGAAACCACAGAAATACTAACCTTAGAACGAAAAAATATATCACATATAAATTTAAAATATTAAAGGAGAATCAAAAAATGAGTGCTGAAATTTTTAAATCACTTAGACTTTTAGAAAAAGAACGTGGCATATCTATGGATTTTATGCTGGAAAAAATCAACAAGGCAATAGTTGCCGCATGCAAAAACAATTACGACGGAAACGAAGAAGTAATTGTGAGCATAGACGAAGAAAAAAGCTTATTTAAAGTAGAACTTTTAAAGACAGTGGTTAAAAAAGTTGAAATTCCGGGAAAAGA
The DNA here is from genome assembly GCA_017406805.1 of Clostridia bacterium. GTDB lineage: Bacteria > Bacillota > Clostridia > Oscillospirales > Acutalibacteraceae > UMGS1491. The sequence continues at coordinate 27,227 of JAFQXU010000022.1, forward strand.
AATATCACTAACAGAAGCAAAAAAGATAAACAAGAAGGCAAAACTTGGAGAACAAGTAGGAATTGTACTTGACACAAAAGACTTTGGCAGAATCGCCGCTCAAACCGCCAGAAACATAATAAGGCAAGGAATAAAAGACGGCGAAAAAAGCCTGATTACAAAAGAATTTCAAAACAAACTAAATCAAATTGTAAGCGCTTTAATAGAAAGAATAGACAGCAAAACCGGAGCATTTACCCTTAGGATAGGCAAAGCCGAATCCACTCTCCCCAAAAATGAACAAATCGGAAATGAAAAAGTTAAAGAAGGAGATCACTTAAAGGTATATGTTTCTGACGTAAAAAGCTCGGAAAAAGGTCCAAAAATAATGATTTCCCGCACTAATTCAAATTTTGTTAAAAAACTTTTTGAGAGCGAAATACCGGAAATTGCAGAAGGCATTATAGAAATTAAATCCGTTTCCCGAGAAGCCGGTTCAAGAAGCAAAGTTGCACTTGTTTCTAACAACCCAAAAGTCGATGCCATAGGGTCTTGCATTGGTTCACACGGAACACGCCTTAATGCCATAATAGAAGAACTTGGCGGCGAAAAAATAGATTTAGTGGAATACAGCGAAGACCCGGCAAAATATATTGCCGCTGCTTTGGCTCCCGCACATGTAATAAACGTGGAATTTACCGAAGAAGAAACCTCCAACACATGCAAAGTAACCGTGCCGGATAATCAGCTTTCTCTTGCTATTGGAAACAAAGGCCAAAACGTACGACTTGCGGCTAGACTTACAGGCTATAAAATAGATATTCACCCCGAAAGCGGTTTTTACGGGGAAGCTTAATTTTTAAGGGGGCTTACTTAAATTGAATAAAAAAAGTACTCCAATAAGAAAATGCATTGGTTGCATGGAAAGAAAACCCCAGCAAGAACTAATAAGAATAGTTAAAACCCGCAGCGCAAACAGCGAGATTTCATTTGAAGTTTTGCCTCCTTACCACAAAAAAGACGGCAGAAGTGCATATATATGTAAAAACTGCGAATGCTTTAAAATTGCAAAAAAAAATCACAAACTGGAAAAATCGTTTTCATCACGCATCCCCCCCGAAGTTTACAACGCATTAGAAAAAGCGGTGCTTAAAAATGAATAATTCTCCGCTTTTATCCTTTTTGGGTATTACATGCAAATCAGGTAATTTAATCTTTGGAATGGATAACATCAAAAAATACATACTAAAAAAAAGAGTTAAATTAATACTCACCGCCAAAGATGTTTCAGAAAATTCATACAGTAAAATCAAAAATTACAGTAAATCAGAAATAGAAATTCTGCCACTTAAAATAACAAAAGAAGAAATAAAAAACACTTTGGGTAAATTTTCGGGCGTAATTGCAGTTAAAGATGATAATTTTGCAAATAAAATAAAAAGCCTTATAGACACTCCCCTGCGCTAAATCACACGCTTTATTGAAAGGAATGAGGATTTTATGATGATAAAATACAGAGTCCACGAAGTCGCAAAAGACCTTGGAATAGCAAGCAAAGAAGTTATTGCTCTTTTAAAAGACTACCTTAATGAAGAAAAAAAGCACATGACCGCACTTACTGAAGACGAACTGAATTTTATATTTGACTATTACACGCAAAAAAACCAAGTGGAAAGCTTTGATGAATATTTTGCGTCAAGGAAACCGGCCGCCGCAAAACCAAAAAAAGCTACCAAAAAACCGGCAAAAGAAGAAAAGAAAAAAACTACCGCTTCTTCTGAAAAAACAAAAGAGAAAAAGGCAAAAACAGCCAAAAAGCCGGCAGCACCTCAAAAACAAAAATTTGAAAGCAAAATAATCTTAACCGGCAGCTCAGAAACCAACACCGTAAATAATGAAAGAAATCAAAGCCGCGTGGTTAACACACGAATCGAAAACATTAATATTGACAAATACAACGAAAAATACGACCAAATAGCTTCTGAAAAAATTAAAAACGATAATTCGTCTAATAAACAAAAAATAGTTCAAAGATCCCAGCAAAGAAACAAATTTAAAAATTCCAAACGTGAAACCGAAGCGGAAAGATTAAAACGCATTGCCGAAGAAAGAAAAGCAAAACCAATCACAGTTTCAATCCCGGACGAAATAACGGTTGGCGAACTTGCTTTGCGTCTAAAAGCAACAGCTGCGGAAGTTATTAAAAAGCTTATGATGATGGGCACAATGGCTTCCATAAACGACACAATAGACTTTGACACGGCAAGTTTGGTGGCAATGGAATTCCACGCAAAAATCGAAAAGGAAGAAACAGTTACAATTGAAGAAATGATAATTGACGACAGCGAAGACAGCGAAAAAGACCTCGTTCCCAGAGCACCTGTGGTTGTTGTTATGGGGCACGTTGACCACGGAAAAACTTCGCTTCTTGACGCCATTCGCCATGCAGACGTTATTTCCACTGAAGCCGGTGGAATAACCCAGCATATCGGCGCTTACCGCATAAACATAGACAAAAAGAATATTACATTCTTAGACACCCCCGGCCACGAAGCATTTACTACAATGCGCGCAAGAGGTGCACAAATTACAGACATAGCTATTTTAGTAGTTGCTGCAGACGACGGCATTAAACCACAAACAATCGAAGCTATAAACCACGCAAAAGCCGCAGAAGTTTCCATTATAGTGGCAATAAACAAAATCGACAAAGACGGCGCAAATCCCGAAAAAGTAATGCAGCAACTAACAGAACACGGACTCGTACCGGAAGAATGGGGTGGCGATGTGCCATGCATTAAAGTCTCGGCAAAAAAGAAAACCGGAATTGACGAACTTTTGGAAATGGTGCTTTTGGTTGCGGACATAAAAGAATTAAAAGCAAATCCAAACAGGAAGGCCAAAGGAACAGTTATAGAAGCAAAACTAGACAAAGGCAGAGGCCCCGTTGCAACAATACTTATACAAAACGGAACATTAAAAATTGGCGACATTGTGGTTGCGGGTACTGCCGTTGGCAGAGTGCGCGCAATGACAAACGACAAAGGCGAAAAAGTCAAACAAGCCGGACCTTCTGTGCCTGTAGCTATCACGGGGCTTGACACTGTCCCCACAGGCGGCGACATCGTAAATGCAGTTTCTGACGAAAAACTCGCACGTCAACTCGTTGAGCAAAGAAGAAACAACTTAAAAGAAGCTGAATTTAACAGCAGGACAAAGGTAACACTTGATAATCTTTTTGACCAAATGCAAGAAGGCGACATCAAAGAACTAAAAATCATCGTAAAAGGTGACGTTCAAGGTTCTGTGGAGGCAGTAAAACAATCACTGGAGAAAATTTCGAACCCGGAAGTAAGAGTACATGTGATACATGGAGCAGTCGGCGCTATTAATGAATCAGACGTAATGCTTGCAAACGCTTCTAACGCAATAATAGTAGGATTCAACGTACGTCCCGAACCAAGCGCCGCCGAAACTGCCGACAGAAACGGCGTAGACATGCGTTTATACCGAGTTATTTATGAATGTATTGAAGAAATCACCGCGGCTATGAAGGGTATGCTTGCACCAAAAATCAGAGAAGTACAACTTGGACGTGCAGAATGCCGCGAAGTTTACAAAATTTCAAGCGTTGGAACTATTGCGGGGTGCTATGTTTTATCTGGCAAAATCACAAGAAATTCACAAATTCGCGTTGTGCGTGACGGAATCGTTATATGCGAAGATGAAATATCGTCTCTTAAAAGATTTAAAGACGATGCAAAAGAAGTGGCACAAGGCTTTGAATGCGGTATAGGTCTTAAATCTTTTAACGATATTAAAACAGGCGACATTTTTGAAGCATTTATAATGGAAGAATACAGAGAAGATTAATCCGAGGGGGATTTTTATGTCAAATCATAGAGCTGAGCATAATTTTGAAAGTATTAAAAGAGAAATAACAGCTATCATCAGAGAAATGAAAGACCCTCGTCTAAAAAGCGGTTTTATAAGTATTATTAAAATTGCCAATTCAGATGACGGCTCAAGCTACAGGGTATTTGTAAGTTCCCTGGACGGACTCAGTTCTGCAAAATCAGCTGTGGACGTTTTAAATTCCGCAAAAGGATTTATTAGAAGTGAAATCGGCAAAAGACTAAGCTTAAGGTATATTCCCAATTTAACATTCATTCCAAGCGATACAATAGAATACGGCGTTAATATGTCTAAACGAATTGACGAGCTTTTATCAAAATAAAAAAGCGGGGGCAGATTTATGGAATCCATTAAAAAAATTGCAGATATTTTAAAAAACAACGATTTCTTTTATATCCTTACGCATATTTATCCGGACGGAGACACTCTGGGTTCGGCGTATGCTCTATGCCAAGCTTTGCAGCAGCTTGGTAAACACGCCAAAGTGCTCACGGACGTTAACTGCCCAAGCAAGTTTGATTTCCTTAAAAATAACATTAAAGAAGAAAATTTTAATCCAAAATTTATAATTTCGGTAGATATTGCGGAAAAATCTCTTATTCCAAGCAACCTAAAAAAATTTGAAAACAGCATAAATCTTTGCATAGACCATCACATAAAAAACAGCATCGACGCGGATATATCTTACACAGACCATACAGCTGCAGCAAACTGTGAAATTATATATTATATTTTAAAAGAAATGGGCGTAAAAATAGACGGTAACATAGCCTCTTGCCTTTACGCCGGAATTTCTACCGATACGGGCTGCTTTAAATATTCAAACACCACCTCAAAATCCCATTTTATAGTGTCTGAACTCTTAAAACGCGATTTCCCCGTAAGCAAAATAAACGAGGATTTATTTATAAAAAAATCAAAAAAGAAAATTGAAACCGAAAAAATTTTAAATAAAAATTTGGAATTTTCTTTTGATGGCAAATGCGCTGTTACACATATTACTACTGACGAAATGAAATCCATAAACATCGGCGAAAATGAGCTGGACGGAATTGCATCTTTGCCAATATCAATAGAAAACGTGGATATCGGCATAACCATGCGCGAAAAAAGTGGCGGCGAATACAAAGTTTCCGTAAGAACTTCATCTAAAATAAACGCAAATGAATTTTGCGGGAATTTTGGTGGCGGCGGACACAGCCGTGCTGCGGGATTTTCCAGTTTTGATGATATTTTTAAGATTAAAGAAAAGATAAAAAACATACTCACTTTAAAATTTGGATGGTAAAATGAACGGGATAATAATAGTAAATAAACCTAAAAATTACACATCTTTTGATGTTATAGCAAGGCTCAGAAAAAAGCTAGGGCAGAAAAAAATAGGTCATATGGGGACTTTGGACCCAATGGCCACGGGTGTATTGCCTATTCTTTTGGGCAAAACGGCAAAATTTCAAATTTATTCCTGCGACAATCAAAAAGGATACATAGCAAAAATACAATTTGGAATAACTACCGACACGCTTGACATAACGGGAAAAATAACCTCTAAAAAACCTTTTTTAATAGACGAAGAAAAAATAAAAAATGCCATCCAAAAATTCACTGGGAAAATTTCGCAAGTCCCCCCTATGTTCTCAGCAATCAAGCAAGATGGGAAAAAGCTTTGTGACCTAGCACGCAAAGGAATAGAAGTGGAAAGAAAACCACGAAAAATTGAAATAAAATCTATCCAAATTCTTGATTTAAATGAAAAATTAGGGACTTTAACATTAAAAATAATTTGTTCCAAAGGGACTTACATTCGGTCGCTTTGCAGCGATATAGGCGGATTTTTAGGCTGTGGGGCTGTTTTAACCGACCTTGAAAGAATTTATTCAAACGGTTTTGATATATCCCAAAGCGCCGAGCTGGATACAATTCTTAACTCTACCTTGGAAGAAATAAAAAGCAAATACCTCCTCCCCACCGAATACCTATTTAAAGACAAACAAAGTGTAAATATAAGCGAACCTCAAGCAAAAAGATTTCAAAACGGCGGATCATTAATGCTAGAAAGAATAAAAAGCCCTTGCCCTTTTAAAAACGATGAGATTTACAAAATTTTATGCGATAATAATTTCGTAGGGCTTGGAAAAGCAGATCTTGAAAAAAACGAAATGCACATACTCAAATGCTTGCACTCGGCAGAATAAATAAGCGTTTAAAAACATAAAAATAATATAAAAGGCGGTGAAATCATTAAAATTTATAACAACATAGAAAACGACTCTACTCCTAAAGCGGTTGCTTTGGGATATTTTGACGGCATACATATTGGCCACAAAAGAGTTATTTTGGAAACCGTAAAACTAAAAAGCCAAAATTTAACCCCCACGGTTTTTACATTTAGCAAAAATCCAAAGATGGTTATCTCCAAAACTAAAGAAAATAACATTTTTACAAAAGAGGAAAAAGAAGAAAAATTAAAAAACTTGGGAATAGAAATTCTGTACACTGTAAATTTTTTAAAAATAAAAAATTTTTCACCGGAAAAGTTTGTAAAAAAAATTCTACATGAAAAACTAAACACCAAAGTAGCGATATGTGGATTTAATTATCATTTTGGGCATGGCGGAACAGCGGACGCAGAAGATTTAAAAAGTATTTGTGCTAATTTTGGAATTGAAGTAAAAATAATTAAGCCGGTCCTTTACAAAAAAACACCCGTCAGCTCCACAAGAATAAGAAATGCCATAAAAGAAAATAACACCCTGGAAATAAAACAAATGCTTGGGAAAAATTAACTCTTTATTCGAAAATCGAATAAAGAGTTTTTATATATAAAATATTTATATATAAAATATAAATATTAAATCTAATAAAACTAGTTGTATAATATATTGACAAAAACATTTAATAGAGATATCATATCATTAATTAGTAATTGGTGGAGGTAAAAAATAATGGGTTTACTTGATGGTTTACTTAACTTTCTACAAGGGACTTCGTTAGCATTGGCAGATGGGTCAGATAGGGTTACAGCGCAGATAAGAACAATTGTAGAAAAAGCCGCAGAAGTGGTAAGAGACCCCAACTCGGCTGTGTCGTGGGCAAAAAATCAGGCAAGTTCAGCCATGACACAGGCAACAGATTATGCAATAGATACTTTTGCTGAAGACCTAAATAAAAATCTGGATAAATATAAAGAAAAGATAACAAGTGTTCACCATGGCGGATTTATAAATCTTGGTTCAATAGTGCTTCCGAAAGCAGATGTAGAAAGACTTTTGGCAGCTTTAAACCTTATTGGCATGAATTCTATGAAAAGCTCTATGCAAACTTATGTAAATACAGATGCCAAAATTATGAGCTTTGATGTTGCTAATTACTATATTGACAAATTAACCCGATACAACAATAGAAACTCGGTGGGAATCGACCCTGTAATTAACAGCGCATTTAAAGGGCAGATAAGAATAAACAATTTTATTATTAAAAATTTAAGAATATATACAGCCGAAAAAAATTCTTTCAAAAAATATCAACAAAAAAAATCATCTATAAATCATAAAAAATATTTAACTGAAATCCTTTCTTCTTTAAAAAAGATGTATAATTCCTTATACGTAATATATAAAAAAATTGACGGTAATAACATAGATAGGTTTTCCAGCAAAAAAGCATTTGCGTATTATTTAAACACATATACTCCGGATGATAAAACAACACCTGCTGAAGTAGGTAAAAAACTAGAAACATGGGACGATTCCATTGAATATTTAAAAAATATAATAAAAGACACCCTCGATAAAAATATTTTACCTGATTTAAAAATAATTAAAGATCAAATAAACAACCCTCTCTCCGAAGATCAAACGTCTGATGATGCCAAAAACTTAGATAACATATTCAACATATTAAACAAGTATTCAAACCCAAATGGAACAGGCAGAAAAAACCTGCCATACAACCAAAAAAGTAAAAAAGATATTAAAGATGGCATTAAAGAAAAAATTAAAAAATTTTCGTCAAAAGTAATAGAGAATATCTCATCAACATCTGCAAACTATTCTAAAAATCTTTTAAGTAATATATTATTAGACAGCCGTATGTTGCTATGTCCTTATATCGAAACCTTTTCTACTACTTATTTGGGATTTAAAACTGCAAAAGATATTACGGACTTTTTAAAAGAATATAATAACATCTCTTATAAACTATCTGATGACTGGTTAAGGTATATAGATATTCCAAATCAAAGAGCCCTTAACAAGAATTTGATAAGCAAATTAGAAGAATATAGGTCTGTTAAATACAAAATTGAAAAAACTTTAAACTCTAAAAAAATAAATCCAAAAGATCTAATTAATGCAAAGATAGACCTTAAAAAGCGGTTGGAAAAAATTAAAAAAATATGCACAGAACAATCAAAAATTAAATCTTACGGCTGGCAAAGCGATAAACTTGAAAAAGATTATAAAATAGCAACGAGTTCAAAAGATACTTCTTTTCCGGAAAATTTAAAAGAAAAAATAAAAGATCTTAAAGAAACATTTGATTTTATGAAAAAAAGTTGCGACAACAAAGTTTCCATGCTTTGGGAAGATTATATTAAAGCTATAGGAGAAATAGCGGGAAATACCATAAAAGACATTGACAAAATCATTACTTTAGATAAAAGCAGCGGTGACGTTGACATCGAAAAAATAAAAGTGGATTTTGACAAATTACAAATGAAAAAAATCGACTATAAAGTTTTAAATAAAAAAACTTTGGACAAAAAAATTAAGATAACTGAAACAACTGCTGCTACTGATATTGAACCCCTATTTGAAAAAAACAGGTATAAACCGGACTACGAAATAAATGTAAAAAACAAAAAATTCACAAAACTAGAACTGTCGTTAAAAGAAAAATATGACGAACAAGCCGAAAAAATAGAAGATACCATAACTAAAATAATTATCGAATACACTTACTTCAAAAAATTATTGTCGCTAATAAACTTATTAACGGCAGAAAATAGCTCTTTTCATGTAATTCAAAAAAAGAAAGGTGACAACTTCTTTGACCGCTATAAAAAAACAAAAGAAGATTGCATTAAATATGCTGCCGCAAATAGCAAAACTCTGGCAATTGAAACCGCTCTAAATTTAAAAAGCAGTATTAATATGCAAAAAAAATATATAGATAAACTCAGTGATTTATACAAAGAAATAATAGGCTACAATAAAGATCTTATGGAAGAAATAGTAACAATACAAAAAGATCTAAAAAAACAAAAAAGCAAATACGATTCTGCTTACAAAACTTTTACCAAATATATCAACAAACATGGAATTCAAAGTGAAATACCCTATAGAAATAATGATATATTTATTAAAGACTGGGGCAAAATAAAAAAAGAAAACATAGAACCAATAATTAGCAGTTTAAAAAGTCCTGTAGAAAAAGCAAAAAAGGAACTTGCAACTTTACAGATTGATGATAAACTTGGATTAGATAACAAAAATCTAGAGCAGTGCAAAAAATCATACAGAGCTTATTTAAACAGAATTGTAGATTTTCTTGATAAAGAAATTAAAAAAACTATTGATTTAAATAAACTATTATCCTAAAAAACAAAATTAAAAAGAAAACAGCTACTTAAATGTAGCTGTTTTAAATTATTTAAATCATGTTTTTCCTTTTAAGTATTGCCCATGTTATAATCATCGACACTGCCATTAATACAAATGGGAACCACGCATATTCCATCGTTGGAATCCCGGGGTTATTCATGCCATATATTCCAGAAATTATTGTTGGCATAGAAGAAATAAACGTTACAGATGCCAAAACTTTCATAACATCATTTAATTTATTTGAAATAAGTGTTGAAAGCATGTCCATCGTTCCTGTTAAAATATTCAAATACGTTTCAGACATTTCAGTTGCCTGCTTAATTTCTATCATAACGTCTTCAAGAAGTTCTGTGTCGTCTGTATCTAATCTAAGATATCTGCCCCTTGTAATTCTTCCAAGCATAATCCCGGTAGATTTAAGTGCCGAAGAAAAGTAAACCAAAGATTTTTCTATTTCCAAAAACTGAATAAGCTCTTTATTTTTCATGCTTTTTTTAAGTTCTTCTTCAACACGCTCGGTAATTTTATTGATTTGGTTCAAATATTTTAAGTATTTACTTGCTACCCTAAGAATCATTTGAAGCGCAAAACGGTTTTTGTACTTTGGATCAGTGCTTTTTATTAAACCTTTTTCAAACTCTTCTATAATCGGAGTTTCTTTAAGAGATATAGTAATAATATTTTCTTCAGTAATAATTATACTAAGCGGAATGGTATAATACGTAAGGTTTTTCCCTGATTTATTAACAACAGGATTATCAATTATAATAAGTGTGTTGTTTTCTTCTTTATCTATACGAGATGATTCTTCTTCGTCCAAAGAAGCTCGGAGTACTTCTGATTCTATCTTAAAAGTAGACAAAAGATAACTTTTTTCTTGATCGTTAGGCGCTATGCAACTAATCCAACAATCTTTTTCGTACTTATCTAGTTCTGTTATTTTTCCGTCAATAGCTTTATAATATCTAATCAGTTTCATCATCCCCTTAAGATAATTATAAAAATCCACTCCTAATTTAATATGATATCATAATTTTACATTTTTTACAACGCAAAAATTACTTTATAAAACTGCAACAAGAAAAACAATTGATACAACGTTCTGGTATATAACCATCACCGACGTCTGGGCGTTTACGTTTTTGACCACTTATATGTGACTCGCAACAACCATTTAGAATATCTAAAGAAATTTTACAAGCACTAAAAAAAAGCTCTCTATCCTCATTATTAATAATGTGATTATTAATTTTTAATTCTTTAAAAATTCTATATATAAACTCATCATAACATTTATTTGAAAAACCATCATTACAACTATCCAGTATCCTAGAAATATAATATTTTTTTGCAGTATCATATCCACAACCTCTAATTGGTGTCACCTCTGAATTTAAAATACTAAGAAAAGCATAACAATAATCTCTAGGACATACTATCTTTTTCTTTTTATTCAAATTACTCGTCGGTGTTTTACTCGTCGGTGGTGCTATTTTTAACAGCACCAAAGCATCTATAGCGTCTTTTTCATCCGGACTATATTCTTCACCGAAAGAAGCTTTTGAATATAACCCAGTAGATACCGTAACCAAGCTAAAAATTGCTAATATCAAACTCAAAATTTTTTTTAATCTCATTATGATCCTCCTGATTTGTTTAATTCTTATTAAAAAATAATTTGTTCCACAAAAAATATATATCGGTGTTTGATTATTATGCCACACAAAAAACACTTTTACTATTATTATTTTTTATAATAATTTCATATTTTATAACATTCATTAATTTTAATGCCGCATTTCATAATTTTTCATTTGTGATCTTTATGGTCACCTCCTCGAAATCCCGAATTTCCAACTACAATATGGATAAAACAAAAAATTATAAAATAAAAATGAAACTATATCGTTTTTCTGGCGACTAATATATTTTAAGTTCACATTATAATTATATTTGTTTTAGTGAACGCTTTCAATAATTAATTTAAAAATCGCTACTAAAAATTAAAGTTAAAAAATTAATTTTAATTATTTAAAGTATATAAAAAGGCCAAGTTGACTTTTAATGTTAACTAGTGTATAATAATTGCCATGCGGGTGTGGCGGAATTGGTAGACGCGCTAGGTTTAGGTCCTAGTAGTGCAAGCTGTGCAGGTTCAAGTCCTGTCACCCGTACCAATTCATATTTCGTTATTTTGAAATTTTTAACTTTAGACTTTCTATCCAATTTATTATTTATTATTTATTTTTTATAATTGACATATTTTTTTAAATATGTTATAATAAAAGAGTAATAGATGGAAAGGATGTTTAAATGAATAAAAGAAGTTTAAAAAGAAAAATTTTTAGTATTAGTGCCAGCATAATGTTCCTAAGTTTTATAGGATTTGGAAATTTATGTTTCAATCAAAAAGTTTATGCTGAAATCACAAAAAGCGAGAATGAACAGTTTGAAAAACTTTCAAAAGCTATCGGGATATCGCCTGAAGAAATAAGCAATTGTTTAAAATTTTCTTGCGGAAAACAAAATGAATATTCATGCGAGTTAGTTATTATTGATGGTTCAGATGAACACAAAGATTGTTATATAAGTCTTTTTGCCGAAACAGATAGCAATGAAGGCAACAAAGAAAAATCTGAATATATGCAATATTATTTAGATGGAAAACTAAAAAGCAAAGATTATGTGGAAAGTTGGTTTTCAAGATCCGTAAACCGTATTAACGATCCTTTGCCAAATGGCATCACTTTAATGATAAAAGTAAATAATGAAGTCGTAGGTAGAATTGGATTGGGACCATTAACAAATAGTAAAAATGACCCTGAAATAGGTTATGCCATAAAAAAAGAGTTCTCTTCAAAAGGTATAACTAAACATGCAGTTGGCGCAAGCATAAATTTCTTAAAATTATTAATAAGTTCCGGAAAATATAATTTTAAAAAGCTACGTGCTACAGCTAAGGAAAAAAATATTTCCTCAAACAAATTACTCTCTGATCACAAATTTATAAAAAGTGAAAAGTTAATAGATGATGGTTATGGCCCTGAATTAGAATATTATTATTACTTTAACGAAGAAAACAAATAGTCTATTTGCAATAATTTAAAAAATATATTTTTAATTTTTTCTGCACATAAAATGTGCAGAATTACTTTTTTGTTTTAGATTTAACGTAAAGGGATGAAATAAAAATGAAAATCAGACATATTAAAGAATCGGACGACAAAAAAGAAATAAGCAAAATTTATGAAGATTCTTGGAAATTTGCTTACGCAGGAATAATTCCAAAAAACTACCTGGAGAGCATTCCCAAAGGCCATTGGATACCACATTTGGAAAATAAAAACATGAACAACCTTGTGCTTATAAAAGATGGTAAATTTATTGGCACGTCAAGTTGTTGCCACTCCAGAAGTAAAGAGTTCGAAAATTTTGGAGAAATTGTGTCTATATATTTACTCCCAGAATATACGGGAAAAGGCTACGGAAATAAATTGTTTGAAGCCACTTTAAACGAATTAACTGAGCTTGGGTATAAAGACGTTTTCTTGTGGGTTTTAGAAGAAAATAATAGAGCAAGACAATTTTACGAAAGCCAAAAATTCAAGATTTCCAATAAATTTAATTACATAAACATCGGTGGTAAAAATTTAAAAGAAGTTGTTTATGTATACAAAAACGATTAAAATAAAGTAGCTCACCGAAAATAAACAGCGAACCACTTTTTATAAATCTTATTTTAAAAATTAATTTTTGTCCTTGGAGCGTTTACTGCAAAGCGCAGCCAAATATCCACAAAACACTGCAGCAGAAATTCCCGCCGCTCCGGCTGTTAAGCCGCCTGTTACAATTCCCAAAACGCCTTGGCTTTTTATACTTTCCACTACTCCTTTGGCCATTAAATATCCAAATCCACAAAGAGGAACTGTCGCTCCCGCACCGGCAAATTCCACAATCGGTTCATAAACCCCAATTGCCGTAAGAGCAACACCTGAAACCACCAAAATTACAAGTATTCTGGCAGGAGTTATGCTCGTTTTATCAATCAAAATCTGCGCCAAAAGGCAAATAAATCCACCCACAGCAAATGCTTTTAAATATTCCACCCTTTACACCCCTTTTTACACTAAAATATTCCAAAATTTTAAAAAATGAATTATAATAAATTTATACTCACAATTTATTATTGGTTTTTTTGAAAAAATAATACATCAAAGAGGAATTTAATATGATTGGAATAATCTGCGCATTAAAAGAAGAATTGGAAGAAATTTTAATCTTTACCGAAAATATAAAAACAGAAAATCATTACCCTTTCAAATTTATTACGGGAACAATTTTTGGGGTAAATTGCTGCATAGTACTTTGCGGAGTCGGAAAAGTAAGCAGCGCGGCATGTACTCAAGCACTTATTTTAAAATACCACCCTGATTTAATTTTAAATGTAGGTGTTGCCGGAGGAATTGATAAAAATGTATCTATTGGTGATATAGTAATCGCCGATTTTGTGGTTCAGCACGATTTTGACACAAGCCCTTTTCCGGGGCGAAAAAAAGGTGAAATAAGCGACCTTAATTTAATAAAAATACCTTGCTCAAAATGGATTACAGATAAACTTTTAGTTTGTTCACAAAAAATCACCGATGTAAATTTACATACTGGCACTATTTTAACAGGAGATCAATTTATAAATTCAAAAGAAAAATTATACGAACTGAAAAACGAATTTGGCGGAAAAGCTTGCGAAATGGAAGCCGGCAGCATTGGGCACGTTTGCTACTTAAATAAAACAGATTTTGGAATTATTAGGTCTATATCCGACAACGCAGATGAAAATTCCCTGCCGAATTTTGAAAAGTTCGTTAAAAACTCATCCAAAAAAGCCTCTTTACTACTTGCTGAATTTATAAAATTCTCTCGGGATTAATATCCACAAAAACACTTACATTTTTAAAGCGACTAATATCGAAAAACTCTTTGTAAGCCTCTGAAATCATTTTTCTGAATTTATCTGTATTTTTGCATTTTATTATTATTTTATATCTAAATTTAGAAGAAACTTTTTTGATAATTTCACTTCCGGGCGGCAAAATACGAAGCGGCAAACCGCTATAATTTTTTGAAGCCGCATTTTTTAAAATTTTAAAAAACTCTCTGCTGGCAGAAACTACGTTTTCTTCTTTTTTATCAGAAAATCCAACAATGCATATATCGCTGTACGGTGGATATAGCATTAATTTGCGCATTTTTATTTCACTTTCAAAAAAACTTTCGTAGTCTTGACTTGAAGCAAACTTTAAAACCTCGTTTTCCGGTGAAAAACTTTGAATAATAGCTTTTCCCGGCAATTTTTTACGTCCGGCACGACCTATCACCTGAGTAAAAAGCGAAAATGCCCTTTCAAAACTCCGAAAATCACTGCCATAAAGCAAACTGTCGGCAGAAATCACTCCCACCAGCGTAACACCGGGAAAATTAAATCCTTTTGAAATCATCTGCGTGCCAATTAAAATATCATATTTACCCTCGGCAAATTTTTTAAAACCAGTCATGTTGTATGTTTTAGAGTCTGAATCCATGCGAAGAATTCTTGCTTTTGGGAATATTTTTGTCAATTCGTCTTCTATTTTTTGCGTTCCCAAACCGCTATAACAAATTTTACCGCCACAAGATGGGCATTTTTCGGTTATTTTTTCGGAAAAACCACAGTAATGGCACATAAGCCTGCCGTTTGCTTTGTGATAATTAAGCGAAACACTGCAATTTGGGCACATCAAAACCTCGCCGCATTCCATGCACTTGGCAAATGTGTTATACCCCCTGCGGTTTATAAATATTATACTTTGGTTGCCTTTTTCAAGGTTATTTTTTAAACTTTTTAAAAGCTTACCGCTAATTTGGTTAACTTCAAGGCTTTTAAATTCTTTGTTCATGTCTATTATTTCAACGTCGGGGAGGTTGCAAGCGCCGTAGCGATTTTTAAGTGTATAAAGGTCATAAATACCGTTTTTGGCTTTGCAGTAAGTTTCAAAAGACGGCGTGGCAGAAGAAAACAGCACCATGCCGCCGTTTATTTTACAACGATATTTTGCTACTTCTTTTGCATTAAAACGAGGGGTACTTTCCGATTTATACGTAAATTCGTGCTCTTCGTCAACAACTATCAATCCCAAATTCTTGACCGGCGCAAAAACAGCACTTCTTGTTCCCAAAACAACTTTTATTTCCCCGCTTGATATTTTTTTCCATGCATCAAATCTTTCCCACTCGGAAATGCCGCTATGTATAACCGCCACTTTGCCCATAAATCTTGCCCTAAACATATCCACAAATTGGCCGGTAAGTAAAATTTCAGGAAGCATATATATCACGCTTTTGCCCATTTTTACCACATAATCCATTAAATTTAAAATAACTTCCGTTTTTCCGCTGCCCGTAACGCCGTAAAGCAGTGAAATTTTAAATTTATTATCTTTATAAGACTTTAAAAGCCCCTCAAAAACATTTTTTTGTTCCTCGTTTAAATTGTTTTTCAGCGGCACTTTATCACTTACTGCAACGCTTTTTTCTGGGCTTATATATTTTTTACACACGCTTTTGGTTATAATATTTTTTCCTACCAAAGTATTTATTCCGGAAACACTTGCGCCGGTAAAATAGCATATTTCCTTAGCTGTGGCATCTTTATGGCCTTTTAAATATTCTAATATTTTTTTTTGGTTTCCCCGAAGATTTAAATTTTTGCAGTCAATTTCTTTTGAAATATTAAAAATATTTAGATTTCTCTCTCCCACTGTTTTAAATGCGTCAAATTTTTCTTCTATTATTTTTTTTGAAATAAGAGAAACAAGCAAGCCACTATAATTAGGAATTTTTAAACCTCTGATTTCTTTTAAAGTAACGCATTTACCTCCCAGCTCATCAATTTTGGCCATTAATTTTTTTTCGTCGCCATCAAGAAATTTCTCGCACTCGGAAAACGGCTTTAAAACTTTATATTTTATTTTACTGATATTACCGTTAATTCCGGAAGGTATAACGAGTTTTGCGGCTTCAAAGTATGTACAAAAATATTTTTCTTTAACCCATTTTATAATGCCAATCATTTCCCGCGAAACAGGAGAAACAATATCCAAAACCATATTTATCGGCTTTAGATTTTCTTGAGCGGTATTATTAACTTCTAAAATTATGCCTTGTCGCACAGAATTACCCCGCCCAAAAGGTACAATTACACGCTTGCCTACATGGACATAACTTTCAAACTCCCTAGGCACTTGGTATTTGTAGAGTATATCTGCCGGGTAAGACACTTTTTCCACAGCAACACCGACTATCAAATTGACATTCATCCTTACTTTTAATTATTTGCAAACTTTTAAACAGAAAGCCAATTTTTAATATCTTTTTTGCGCAAATTCCGGACTTTAATCCGGCTCAATAATAGAATATTTGTGATTTTTAAAATCTTCGATTGCCATATTTACGGCTTTTTCTTCCACAACTTTTCCCTCAAGGATAATATTATCCGTAATTTCTCTTGCTCTTTTGGCAACAGCCACTGCCAAGGGATATTTGTTTTCTTTTCCGTTTAGCATTTCATCAACCGATATTTTTTTCACTGTTTAGCACCTCATCAATTATATGTTTCATATTTTGGAATTTCATTTCTTGCAATTCAATAATTTTAAGCACTTTTTTTGCGCTTTTTTCTATATCATCATTAATTATAACATAATCATAATTATGCGCCAAGGCTATCTCTTTTTCAGCTTCTTCTACTCTGCGGTTAATCACTTCGTCGCTGTCTGTTCCGCGGGTTTTCAGCCTTCTTTTCAGTTCAGCCAAAGACGGCGGCAAAATAAAAATACTAAGTGCTTCCGGAACTTTTTTCATAACCTGCTCGGCACCTTGAACTTCTATTTCAAGTATAACATCGTTACCTTTTTCCAATTCATCTTTAACTTTTACCGCAGAAGTACCATAGTAATTTTCGCAGTATATGGCATATTCCAGCATTTCGCCGTTTTCCACCATTTTCATAAATTCTTGACGGGAAACAAAATAATAATTTTTCCCATTTACTTCACCTTCTCTGGGGGGCCTTGTTGTATGCGAAACAGAAAGCTTTAAATTTTCTTTTTCGCCCATTATTTTATTTAAAATGGTGTCTTTTCCGGCGCCGGAAGGACCTGAAAAAATTATTAAACAACCTTTTTTTAATTTATTCACAGAATTTCTCCTTATAAATAATTTTACGAGTTGGTATCTTTGCCAATTTTGCCCGACAAAACCTCTGCACTAAGCGAAGAAGTTACAACATGCCCACTATCCATTATAATAACCGACTGAGTTTTTCTTCCGCAAGTTGCGTCGATTAAATTCCCGTTTTCCTTTGAGGTATGCACAATTCGTTTTACGGGAGAAGAATCGGGATTAAGAATAGACAAAACGCGCTCTAATGCCACTAAATTTCCAAAACCGATATTTAAAAGAACCATAAAACACCCCACGCACTTACAAATACATAAAATCAAATTTGCCTTGCTATTATAAAAACATAACGGCACGGCAAAACTATAAAATTATATTAATATTTTGGAGGCGCCACCCAGATTCGAACTGGGGATAGAGGTTTTGCAGACCTCGGCCTTACCACTTGGCTATAGCGCCATAAAAAATTGGAGCGGATGACGGGGCTCGAACCCGCTACCTCCACCTTGGCAAGGTGGCGCTCTACCAGATGAGCTACATCCGCACTTTTTATGGTGCCTCCGGGTGGAATCGAACCACCGACAC
>JAFQXU010000023.1 GCA_017406805.1 Clostridia bacterium
AATTCACTCGAAAACTCATGGGTAAAAGAGAAAGTGTTTGATGCACGAAGTCTGATAAAAAATCTTGACTTTATCGGGAGATGAAAAAATGAGAGAAAGACTAACGCTCGGAAGCCTCTTTGACGGGATAGGAGGCTTCCCAATGCCCGCCAAAGAATATGGGATTATTCCTATTTGGGCAAGTGAAATTGAGCCTTTGCCGATAGCGGTAACAAAAGAACGTTTTCCTGAGATGAAACACTTGGGAGATATTAGAACTTTAAGCGGAAACGAGCTTGAACCTACCGACATTATCAGCGGTGGTAGTCCATGTCAAGATCTCAGTGTTGCAGGGAAACGACAAGGACTTTGTGGTAAAAAATCAAATTTGTTCATGGAAATGATAAGAATCATAAAGGAAGTTAGAAAAAATGAAATCAACAAAGGACGTAAAAATGAAGAAATCAAACCTCGAATACTATTTTGGGAAAATGTTCCCGGAGTTTTCAGCTCAAATCACAGAGAGGATTTTAGAATTATCCTCGAAGAAATCTGCAAAATCGCCGATGAAAGCATTGTTATTCCTAGACCTGCAAAAAACAAATGGACACCTTCAGGAGTTATCATGGGAGAAAATTTTTCTCTCGCATGGCGAGTATTTGATGCTAGGTATTGGGGAGTCGCCCAAAGACGTAAAAGAGTCTACCTTATTGCAGATTTTGGAGGAAAATCCGCACCCGAAATACTCTTTGAGTGCGACGGCTTGCGAGGGAATACTTTGCAGAGCAAAAACGAATGGAAAAATTCTGCCGAAAGAATTGGAAGCAGCACTGAAAATTCAAGCAGGAATAACTTAAGAGTTTTGCCGTTTGATACTGCGCATTTAATGCGTTCCGGAAGTGGAAGTAATCCGAAATTTGATAATCCGTGTCATACACTTGAAGCTCAAGGCCACGTTCCGAAAGTAGTTATTCAGAATAATTGCTACTGTATAAGCGGAAATGCCATTAATCGCAAGCTTGAAAATGGACCAAACGGAAAAGGTGTTTCTGAAAACACGAGTTATACGCTAAACGCAACCGACAGGCACGCTGTTTATTTTATGGGTTCAGGTCAAGGAAAAGCCGAAATACTCAAAGACTTATCGCCAACAGTAACGGCAAGTGCAGGAACTAGCGGAAATAACAAGCCGATTATTTTAGATATGACACACCCGCAGGAAGTGATTAGAAATTGTGGCGAACTTTCGCCTACTCTTAAAACCAGAATGGGTACCGGAGGTAACCAAGTACCTCTTGTTATGAATAATTCTTGTAACGATAAAGACGTTACATATACCATAGGTTATCCGGCATTTAACTGCGGTTTTAATGCAAAGTATGGATTTGATGCAGGAGAAAATGACACCACAACAACACTTGTTGCAAAGGGGCCGAATGCGGTTTACAATAGCAAAAATTTCTCACAAATAAGACGTTTAACCCCTCTTGAATGCGAAAGATTGCAAGGCTTTCCTGACTATTGGACGATTCTAACTCCACAAGATGATTTTAGCGATGAAGAATTTGAATTTTGGAAGAAAATTTATCTTAATTCCCATAAAAAAGAGCCTTCAAAAAGTCAGTTACTAACTTGGAAAAATAAACTTAGTAGCGACTCGGCAAGATACAAAGCACTCGGAAATAGTGTAGCTATTCCTTGCGTAAAATACGTCATGAAGCGAATAAGCGAGGCCCTATGATGGAAAATAAAAATCAGGATTGGATAGGAAACGGGAAAAGTGTTTTCAGAGCCATTGCAGCAAGTAATCATTCGAATTATGAAAGAGAACCAACAGACTTCTATGCAACTGACCCTAAAGCACTAGAAATTTTTCTTGCCGCAATAAAACGTGATGGCTTTATATTGCCACATAAAATTTGTGAACCTGCTTGTGGTATGGGACATTTGTCGAAAGTTTTAAAGAAACATGGATATGACGTGCAATCTTACGACCTACATGATCATGGTTATGGGAAAACCGGAATCGACTTTCTGACCAGCGATGTGAAATCGAAATGCTTTCTCACCAATCCGCCATACAAATATGCACTTTCTTTTGTCAAGAAAGCACTTGAAAATGTTTTACCAGGCGGATATGTAATTATGTTTCTTAAAATTCAATTCTTAGAGGGCAAAGAGCGGTTTAATTTTTTTCAAAAAAGCCCTCCAAAGTTTGTGTACGTTAATGCAAGTAGACAAAATTGTGCAAGAAATGCTGATTTCGATGAGTTTTCAAGTTCGGCAGTTTGCTATGCGTGGTTTATATGGCAAAAGGGATTCAGCGGTGAACCTATTATCCGCTGGATTCCTTAATTTTTAATGAAGGGGGAAAATATGCATGAATCAAGAAGATGAACTAACTAGAACTACCGAAGTATCAGTCATCGGAGCGATTTTGATTAATGAAAAAACACTGCCAAATATTTCCGAAAAGCTAGTTATCAATGATTTTTATCATGAGGATTTAAAAGAGGTCTATGGAGTTATCTTGGATTTATCAGGAAATGGCAAGCCTATTGATTTTCTTACTGTTCTCAATGAATTTTCTAATGAACGAAAAAGTGAAATGAAAAAGCTACTTCTTTTTTGTGCCGAATCTACACCAAGTGTCAGCAATGCCTCTTACTATGCCGAAATCGTGCATAAATTAGCTATGTCAAGAAAAATCAAAGAATATTTGGTGGATATTATCCCCGACTTAACGAGCGAAAATATTTTAGAAAAATCTGAAATTTTGCTCGAAGATATATCGTCAGTTATTATTCCAATTCAAACTAAAAAAATGCGTAGTTTAGAAAAATCAGCACAATCACTACTTGATTTTTACACAGGTAAAACCTCAAACGTTGAAAATCGAGCGGAAACTGGATTTAAAAAAATTGATGGTATTTTGCAAGGAATGGCGGGAGGAAACTTAATTGTGTTGGCAGCTCGCCCGAAAGTCGGTAAAACTGCTTTCGCTTTATCCGTTGCCGAAAACGTAGCAAAATCGGGTAAAAAGGTAGTCTTTTTCAGCCAAGAGATGTTAACTTGTGAGCTTTGCGAGAGAATACTTTCAAAAAATTCTGGTGTTTCAATGGCGAAACTGATAAACAAAAATCTTAGTCAAAGTGAGATTGAATCTCTTGAAAAAACGTTAGAAATTTTAAAAAATAGGGAATTAATCATCAATGATTCTTCCGGGATATCGGTCAATGATATACGCATGAGCTGTAAAATGCTGAAAAACTTAGGCTTGATAGTCATCGATTATCTTCAATTAATGCACTCTGGAAGTGGGAAATGCGAAAACAGAAATCAAGAAATCGGAAAAATAAGTCGTGATTTAAAAAAGCTTGCAACGGATTTGAACGTTCCAATTCTGTGCCTTTCACAATTAAATCGTGTTTCAAGTGATAATCAAAAGCCCTCGCCGTCTGAAATACGTGATTCAGGTGAAGTAGAGCAAAATTGCAATAAACTTATGCTTATGTGGTGCGTATCAAAAAATGAAGGTTCTAAGACTATCGGTCTTGACGTTGCTCTTAATCGTAGAGGTAGTACAGGAACCGTCTTACTTAACTTCTGCGGTGATAGAATGAAATTTACCGAGCTTGAAACAAAATACCAAGAAAAAGAATCCTCCAGCCAAAATTATGACTGGAGGCAAAAATATTATTCTAGGAGTTAAGCTGACAATATTTCATTTATGAGCTTTTGCATAATATCAAGACTTTCGGTCAAACTTGCTTCACTTGTGTAATCGAACGTTTTCTTATATCTATTCCATAGGTCAGCAATTCCGCTATCTTTTGATACTTTTTTGAGTATGGTCTTGTAATCGTCTAAAAGATACAGTGTATTTCTTTTCTCTAGAGTTGCGGTTATAGCGTTTTTTAAGTTGGAATAGTTTATTTTATCAGCATACAATTTGTGAAGTATATAAATATCGTAAAAATCCCTTGCTCTCGTGTTTGCTACTCCTCTTGACAGTATAGTTTCGATTTTTTCAGCTAATATAGTTTCCAAATTGTAGGCAAGGACTTTTATTTTTTTATCTTCAAACAGCGAAGTAAAACTATAATTTATTTCTCTCGGAGTAATCTTATCTCCCGTAGTCATATCAATGCTAATCGGTACTTTTAGCGGTGGATAAATTCCGTTTATTTTCACTCTTATTCCGGGATAGTCGTCTTTTTCTCTGATATCTTCAAGCCCCAATATCTCAAATTTAATGTTATCATTTAAATCTATACTGCATATTTCGCTGAGTACATCTTTTAAAACGTCTTTATCTAAATCAATTCCCTTAATAGTAGTGTCTAAATCCATTGTTGTTCGTGAATCTATCCCGACTATTGCTGAAATTAGAAATCCACCTTTTAAAATGAAATTATTTTTGTATTTTGATAAAGATATCCTTTCCAGTAACCGCTCAAGCATATAGTTTTGCATTACTAGTTGCGAGGGAATGCGTTTTTCTTTAGCTTTGTTTTTTATATACGCTTTTAAACTCATTGAATTCTTAATTTCTTTCATAATAGCACCTTTAAATAGTTTGAGATTTTGTTTTTCACTTTTATTTTTTCTGCATATTCTAATAGCTTGTTTATATTGCATTTATCAGAGGTTATGTAGCGTTTTATAGCATCATTGATAATTTGCACATCATAATTAGCTTTTAGAATGTCGCAGAGAGTGTGTTCTATATCATAGACTCTTATGTTGTTATTGCAAGGTGATTTTTTGTTTTCTATACCTAACTCAAAAACCTCTTTCGTTAAATATCTGACTTTCAAGTTATCTTCATTCTTTTTGAAGTGATAACCACGAGGAAAGCTGATTTCATACTTAGTAGGAGTTCTATCGGTTAATTCGTGTATGTAAAGTGCTGTACCATGTGAAAATACTCCTTTCGGATAACTGCAAGCCAAAACATACATTTCGTCCTCAAAAACATCGGGCAAAATATAAATACCTCTTTTGATTCTTAAAAGTGTCCCTTTTTCTGTCATTATTGATAAATAGGTTTGCGGAATATTAGCACTTGTTACCTGAGCGGAAGTTACTGTTCCGCCGTTTTTATTTATGAGTTTTAACAACTTTTTTGTGTAATTCATTTTAATCACCTCGTTTTATAAATACCCTACAAAACAAGAACAAACGTAGGATAATCATAAATTTGTTTTATAACTATCCTACATATTATATCAAAATGGTGGATACTTGTAAAGACTATCCGCCCAAACCCCAGATTTTACGCATCATATAGAGATTTAAAGATTTGTTTGTTACTCAATTTTGCATATCAAAAATCCTTTATTATTTTCTATTATCTACAAGTATTACGTCATTAATATCGATTTTATAAATTCCCATAAGCCTAATGATAGTGAATATTGTTGGTATATTCCGACCATTTTCGTAGTAGCTTAGACTTGATCTGTTGAGGTTAATTAGCTTTGACGCAACATCTTGACTTAATCCCGAATTGATTCTTGCTGTTTTTAGGTTTTCGCCAAGTTCTTTGCTGTTTTCTATGTATTTTTGCGTTATCACGCTCAATCACCACCTTTAGTAAAGTGTGCCGTTTTCTAAAAATTCATACCCCATAGCTTGACAGTATTCTTGTAATTCATCGTCCTCAATACCATAGAAAAAATCATAACCTTGTTTCTCATACTCATCGCATAAATCCAAGTACCATTCTTTTATGTCTTTTATCAGCTTGCCCGCAACTTTTCTATGATTTTCATAGCCTTTAGGACTTAAATTTCCGTCAATATAAATATCAATATCAACTGAATATTTGTGATAATATCGCCCTGAATGATTAAAATTTATTTGGCTATACTTCTTTAAGTTTTTTAGTGCTTTGTAGTCTGATAACTTGAAATCTTGATAGAAAATATTTTTAAGTTCACCAGTTATTTCCTTAAAATCTATACTCCCATAGATACATAAACCATCACCCTGACAATAGCTTAAACTGTAATATGGTCTTAAATTTTTAAGTCCTTTTTCTCTCAAATCTTCAATTATTTGTTCTGTAAAAATATTTGAATCAAGATTATTTATATAGTCATTCCTAACCTTATTTTTGGCTTCTTCGCTTAGTTCTGAATAACTGTATATTTTAACTTCTTTTGTTATTGTTCGCATATTTTAAATTCCTCTCTTGTTTTTATAAATTTATTTTGTGGGCGAGAGTTTCACTCGCCCTCTATTTTTTATACTTCTGTTTGTAGCTACTGCTGACCGAATTTTTCTTTGTTGTAAATTTCTTTTTTACCGTATGTAATTTTTAAAATTTCGTCCGCTGTGTAATCTTTATATCCAAACAATTCCTTATATTTTTGACGGTCTTTCGCTTGTATATCAAGATCCGAATAATACTCATTGTATTGGCCACGACGCAAAGCCCCTGTTTCCGTTTTAAATGTAAATGTTTGGCCGTTTTTTAGAATGGTAACATTTACAGTTTTCTTGTCTTTTACGGCTTGGATTATAGCTTTCCTTGTATGAAAAATATGGTTTTTATCCTCGTAAATCGCTTTTAATTTTTCATTTAATAAATCTATCTTTTTTAATAGCAAAACAATTTCATTTTTATTTTTTTGTATATGCTCTTTTGCTTTTTGGAGTATAAATTTTTCTTTTTCTTCCTCTGTTTCAAGTGTTATATAGTCTACTACCGAGAAATTTTTATCAGGCGTTATAAACCGGTCATTAATTGTTACTTTTTGGGTTTCTGCAAAAAATTCATCTCTAACTGCATTTTTCAAATAATACTTTTTGTATTCTTCAAGTGTTTCGATGTTTTCTTTGCTTAATTTTTTGGTTTTGAATGAGTCGTCAATTATTGAGCGTGCTTTATCTTCTATGGCTTTTATAACACTATCGCACACATTTTTTGTGGTTGGTGTACTTTCAACTTCTTCTCGATCTATGCAAAAATCCCAATACACATAAAATGTTAAATCATATAAATTATCATCTTTGCTATTATAAAATCCGACCTTTTCGAATTTCATATTTGAAACATTGTCATCGTTGTTATTGCTTAAGTTTTTAGACTTGTAAATCAAGGTTATATATTGGCTGTATTTTATTTTTATCAGTAAATATATGTTTTCATATTTTCCTTTTACCGTGATTTGATTTACTGCGTTATCTCTTGCAAAATCTTTTAATTTTTCTATCGTTAGTGATTCAATATTACTCATACGTTTTAGCTCCTTAAAAATTTAAAATTTAAAAATATTTTACTTTTTAAGGCGGTTACTTTATAATTAGATTGTAACCACCTTTTGAGTTTTCGGGTGTTGTTACTTGTCGTTTGCTTTCGTGCCTGATAGCATACGACTTTTTTTATTATTTACAATCATATTGCATCGACTCCTTTAAAGTGTGTCGGCTTTTAGCTTGCCGCTTGTTCAATTTGTTTGTGTTCGTTTCCTTTTTCCTTGTTGTAAATAGTAAAGCCATATTTATCCCGGATTTCGTTTAAAGTGTATTTGCCTTTTGAAACTGTGCTATCTTCCAGACGATGCCAAGACCATTCACCTTTATTTTTACACCACCTAAATTTTAAAGATTTTAAAGATTTTAAAACTTCTTTGTGTTCTTTGGTGTTTCCGCTTACCCATATCCAACGACCGATCAATTCAATTTTTAAGCCGTCAAGTACTATTAATTTACTTATGATATTGCGGAAATTTTCGGGGGCTTCGCTTACTGGTTTTGAATCTTCGTAAATTTTACCCTCCTTGTTGCGAAATACATTTTTTAAACGTTTGAAAGCTTTATCATATTGTGAATTAATTTCTTTCATGATTTCGCTTGCGTTTGGCTCTGTGCTTACGTCTGGATGGAATTTAAAACATAATTTTTTGTATAGTGTTTTTACGTCCTCTATACATTGACAATCTTTAAAATAGTTCATCTTTTGAACCCCTTTTTATTGGTATTTGTAAGATTTTCTTACTATTTATATTATATACTAACGTTAGTATAAAATCAACGCTTTTGCTAGTAAAACATATACTAACGTTAGTATATAAATTTGTGCATTTTGCTATATGTTGACACGCAACAAAGATGTATGCTAATATACTAATGTTAGTACAAGGAGGTAAAAAATGATAAGTAATGAAGTTGACTCAAAAACAAAAGCAAAAAGGAAATACAATGAAAAGACATACAAAAGGGTTTCAATCTATGTCAAAAATGAAGAAATGACAGTAATTGAA
>JAFQXU010000024.1 GCA_017406805.1 Clostridia bacterium
ACCGACAGGTCAAAAATTATTTTGAGAAAGTCAAAAAAGATAAAACGCTAGATTTGCAACGTGAATTTATCGTCCAATTTGGCGACAAAGAACTTTGCGAAGAATTTCCTGATGCAAGACAAGGCTTTGCAATTCAACTAGAAAAATACGTTGAATGGTTTGAGCAAAATTTTCCTGATCTAAAAATTTACAATGCAGTGATTCACATGGACGAAGCTACACCTCACTTGCACATGAACGTTGTTCCTGTAGCTACAGGGTATAAACAAGGTATCACTAAGAGACCCTCTTTTTCAAAATGGTTTAAGAACAATGGACTTGATTTTAAGCAGTTTAGAGCGCTACAAGTCGAGAAAATGGACGAATTAGTCCAAGAAATGGGGGCAGTCAGAAAAGTTGTTGGCACTCATAAATACGAAAAACCAAGTCAATATCGTGAGACAATGCAAAAAGCTGATAAAGTTTTGTCTGTTGCTAAAGAAAATGCTGAAAATATCGAACGAGAGATTGAGTTACTGGCGATAAACAAAGAAAATCTGGTAGCCGAGTTAAAAGTATTGACAGACGAAGTAAAAGAAACATACGACAATGCCCTTAATTTGCGTTCTAAGGTGTCTGAACTAAAAAGCGAGGTAAATACACTCAAAGATACCAAAAGGGGCTTAAAAAAAGAATTAGAGACTCTCAGAGCCGATAAAAACAATCTTCTGAAAATAATGCAACGTGGCAGAGAGTTTGTAGAAAAATGGCGAGTTAATTTTTCAGCGAAAGAACGAAAAACAATCACAGGTAAAAAATATTACGAAGTCAGTCAAGAAGTCTATGAAAAAGCACGTGATGGGTTTTCGTATCAAGAAAACAAACGAGACAGTCTGCTTGCTGAAGTCTCCAATTTAAGCGAGGAATTAGCGAAAGAACGTAGATATAGAGCGAATTTAAACAAAGATAAAGACCACTTGGAATTACGTGTCAATCAGCTTAAAAAACAAAACATAGGTTTGATACAACGCTTGCATTTAGCGACTGATAAACTAGCATTTTGGCGACAAAATAGTAAAAATGAAATGCCTAAAAAGGACTTTAAGTCTAAGTCTCAAATCGTAAATCGCTATAATCCGTTTAAAAATACTGAAAAAGTCAAGGATAATCATATTTCTAAAGGTCGGTCAAGATAGATTTGTGGTAAAATAAAGTAAATCATCAGTAAGAAAATCAGGTTGAGTTCGCTCAACAGGTTGGGGTGCTACCTTGACAGCTTGGCTATGGTTGTCTAAAGAACTCGGATTGCGGTTAAAAGTTCCGCCAACTGGTGACTTTAGCTCTTGACTTAGGTCAAGGGCTTTTTGTATTGTCCTAGAAACGCTCAGAATGGCTTGTATGACATTTTAGATTTCCTGAATAGAATTATTCAAGTTTATCTCTAAAGTAGCTTAAAACGGCTTAAAATTGACTTTAGGGGCATTTAACAAAGTGTCGGTCAGTTTATTTTGCGTTTGATGTCAAAATGGACAATCAAAAACTCGAATACCTCGTTTAGTTTTCCTTTTAGCCCTCTTTTGAACTTGGGGGAATTTTCTCGAAAGAGAAAAGGGGCTTGCCCCTTAAAAATGAACTTAGGAAATTTCGCTAGAAATTTACCTTTTTTATTTTCTTTTGATTTGTTGTTTTCGTTTTTGATATTTAAAAACAAAACGGACGCTCTCGCGTGCGCCTTATATTTCTTTTTATTTATAAATACTTTATAATACTTAGGGATTTTTAAATGGCTCAACCACGCGTCTGGAGTCTTGCATACATCACCTAAAAGTACATGATACATCACCTAAAAGTACATGATACATCACCTAAAAGTACATGATACATCACC
Organism: Clostridia bacterium; assembly: GCA_017406805.1. Taxonomy (GTDB): domain Bacteria; phylum Bacillota; class Clostridia; order Oscillospirales; family Acutalibacteraceae; genus UMGS1491. The sequence goes on from JAFQXU010000024.1 coordinate 1,868, forward strand.
TAAAAGTACATGATACAACGTATCGTTGTGTATTATAACTTGTTTTTGGGTATTTTTTATTATATAGTTATTTTACATGCTTTTACTTTACGTTAGAAAGGAGAAAAACATATAGCTAAAAAACAGAAGTACATCTGGAAAAACGACCGAAACTTTGCTTTAGATGATTATGAAAAGCAACAACTCTATTATGTTGTCGAGTCAAACGACATAATCAATAAGGCAAGGCATGACTTAACAGCTAGAGAACTTAAACTCATGGACTTTGTCATTTCAAAGATAATGCCTGATGATAATAATTTCCACGTAGTCAAGACTTCCATGTATGAGCTAACAAAGGTCTTAAATATTAATCAAAACGGCAAAAACTATGCAGACATGGCAAAGGCTATTGGCGAATTACGAAAAAAAGAAGTACTTATTCATGATGAAGAACGCAGAACAATCACTCAAACTGGGTGGGTACAGTCTGCTGAATATCACGAAAATGGTCAAGTTGAGATTGAGTTGTCGCCTAAACTAGCACCTCATTTGCTCGGTCTAAAAAACAATTACACTCAGCATCTACTGCTTGATACCACTAAATTAAAAAGCCGCTACTCTATTTTGCTTTATAAACTCATGCGTGAGTGTGATAGAGACAATGGTCGTTCAATCGCTATCTTACAAGGAACACCCGAAGAGTTTAGAGAATGGTTAGGTGCTCCGAAATCCTATACTTATGGACAATTCAAAGACAAAATTTTAAAGCTTGCAGTTGAAGAAATCAATTTAAAAATTGACGATATGGACTTAGAAATTTTTCAAGCTCGCTATGGTCGGAAAGTTGTCCAAGTTGAAGTACACAATAATTGGACAGTAAATAATATATAAAAAGGAGAAATATACATTGAGCAAACAATGGGGACACGGGTATCACACAGGAAAAGCTGCAGGGTTTAAACAAGGTAAAACTAAGGGAAGTGCAGAAGCTGCTCTAATTCTTTTGGGAATTCAAGCGATTGCTGCTGTATCAAACAAAACAGGATTAACCGATTACGTTAAAGAAAAAGCTAAGAAATCTGATGTAGTCAATAAATTGAAAAATATTGGTAAATAAGTATTTGGGCTAGAAAAAATTGAGGCTTTTTTTAGCCTTTTTTTTTGTCAAAATTGATAAAATTTTTGACGAAAAAAGTCGGTCATTTTGACCGAAAAAAATAGAAAATAGCTTGCATTTAGCGACAAAATAGTAAAAATGAACTCATGATGAACAAAAAGAACTTGAAAGAATCAAGCAAGAAACTTTAGACAATATGACAAAAATAGCAGAAAAAAAGAGGAATGATCCTCACTAAAAAAGTAAAAAACACTTAAATTCGTTCAAGTTGAAGTACATAATAACTGGACGATTGACAGAGCAATTGCGGATATTTAAATTTTTTTATTCCTTTTTTTACCTAATTTGTATGAATTTAAATATGTATGTGAGACGCTATTAAATTTCAATTGATAGCGTATAATTAAATTTAATTTTTCTAATTCAGAAAACCAATTAGATACAGTTCTATCACTAACCTTGAAATAATCAGAAATAGTAGAAATTTTATAAAACGATTCTCCAGTTTTATTATCTGACTTTAATCCTAAAAAAATATACAATTTCATTGCACCACCACTAATTTTTTGCAATATATTTTCTTCTAAAAACCCATTGAATATAACAAAAAAACCATGATTATCCAAACCTTCTTGTTTCCATGATGAAAAATTTTTTTTTAGTGATACTACTTTATTGTTATTACTATTTTTCATGTTGTATCCCTCTCTATATATACTTCTACACTATCATGAAAAAAATTTCATGTCAATATAGAAAATATTTTCTATCTATTTAAACTCAGTGATATAAACTTTTTCTATTATTTTTAGCTTAAGCTAAAAATAATAGAAAAAGTTTATATCACTATATTCACAAAAAAAATAAAATTCAAACTAAAAAAAATGGTTTAATATATATAAATAATAAAAAACATTGCGAACTAGTGGATATAGTTTGCTCCCGTCTGTGGGCTCTATTTTAGAGTGAAATAATGTCAGAACTACCATCCCTTGAGGTAAGATAGGGCATATCTAGCGTGAGGTGAAACTCAATACGTGAAAGAAAAAAAGGAGAGATTAGAAATAATACTCTCTTTTTTTTTTAGGAGAATATATAAATGAACTATAACTTAGATTTCCTACAAAATTTTGATGGAAATATGCATCCAAGAGACATTAAAATTTCAGATTTAATAAATGTCATCGAAAAAAATGTATCTCAATTTCGTTATTTCTATTCTAGTAAATCAAAACTTTTTACAGATTTTAATATTGAATTAAGAAATGATAATATCCCCCACTTATTAGGTCTTTCTAAAAATCACAACCCAAACTTACCTACGTATAGACCTAATCTTATTATTTCTAATCTGAAAAATAATTGGGATTTAGATTATTTAATTTCAACAGACAATGGTTGGTTTTCTGAAAATCAAGATAAGCTAGTAGGTATTCTTATGTTATATCAATTATTACATATTCAGAATTGCAAGGTATTTACCACACAAAACATTATAAATACAGTATACGGCAATAGATTTAAAAGAGATAAAATATATTTTGTCATTCATACAAATCCCACTAACAAGTCCTACACAATAGAACTTTCTAAAAAAGAGAACTCTCAAAATACATTCTTTCCTAAAAGTCTAAAGATAAACGATACACAGATAAGTAGATGTAGTGAATTCGATTTATCTTTTGTTAGACGTGAAAGATTAAATGAACAAAGAAAGCGTTGATAATTATCAACGCTTTCTTTGTTTTGAGGAGATTTTGAGAGGGTGCACCCTCTCATTTGGTAAAGAATTTTGCCAATAGCTAAACGCCAGTTTTCGGCAGATAGCCCGCGTAGTTTTGACAGGTATCTGTCAAAACTACAAAAGCGTTCACTTTTGACAAAAGTGAAATAAAACTGTATCCTAAGTTCAAAATATCCATTAAGAAAAAAAGAGGGTTCTGATATGAGCTTTTCAATTACTACTTCATTTCGTACTTCCGCAAAATCGACATCAATATCGCACAATAATCGAACCGTTAATGACCCACTAAAAAATGACAAATACCACAAACATATCGACTGGGATAAAACAGACCAAAATATTATTTTGGTACAACGTCCAATTCGAGAAATTTATGACGAAAATTTTAGTGATGCCGTTCAAAAATATAACGCAAAACAAAAAAGGGCTGACCGACAGGTCAAAAATTATTTTGAGAAAGTCAAAAAAGATAAAACGCTAGATTTGCAACGTGAATTTATCGTCCAATTTGGCGACAAAGAACTTTGCGAAGAATTTCCTGATGCAAGACAAGGCTTTGCAATTCAACTAG
>JAFQXU010000025.1 GCA_017406805.1 Clostridia bacterium
ACTTCTGCCCACGCGTACGGCCACGAAAGATACGTTAAATCTTTCTTTTTTCGATGTGGTCGTTTACATTGATTTCAAAAATTGTTTAAAACACTGATCTATTTTTGTTCATAAAATTTCTCTCCTTTATATTTTTAATTAATACTTGCCATTTTTGACTCGTGGTCAAATATCTTGGCTGTAAATTTAAAATGAGTATCTAAACATACCTCGCAGCAACAAAACCCATCAAGTGCGTAATATTCTTTGCCTTCATAAATATCAGCACTGCAGAAATAACATTTTAAAGCTGGCTTCGCTCCGCCCTCAGATGGTTCAAGATATACTCTATCATTAAGTAGTTTCATTATTTTTCGCCCTCCTTAGTTCATTTCTTAAATTTTCGATTTCTCGTGCCATTTCTATGAATGTTTTTTCGCACTTAAATTCAATTTTCTGAACTTCTGAATAATTGTAAATCCCCCAAATCATGCAGCATATGCTAACTACTAACAAAACTAATTCCATTTTTTATCATCCTTTCGTGGTTTTATTTTTTTGCACACAATTTTAAATGCTTCCAGTGTTTTTCTTTCTAAGTCCCGTAGCTCTTTGCTTTGATAAATTATTGCTATAACTAAAATTAAGTTTATCATTGCCATTAAAATCCACATTGTTATTCTCCTTTCTGAAATAAAAAAATCGCCTTGATTTTTCAAGACGATTGTTTAAGTTTTTTTATATTTATTTTTGCGCAGAAAAATAGCGAAATCAAATTGACTTCGCTATTTTTGTTAAGAATTCTTCTACTGTTGGGCGATGTGTATAGGTGTATGTGTTGGTATGTTCATATGGAAGATAATAACCATCAATTAGATTTTGTACTTCACTTGTAGTCCAAATTTGATCAATTATGTTTTCTATGTCTCTGTGTAACTTTGAAATTGGGATATCTGTAACTAAAGATGCTTGCCCAAAAATATCCACATCAAAGCGCCAACCTTTAAGGCCTACAAATAATCGAGTCAAAAATAAACATAAAATCAACCCGCTATATCCTTTATAGTTCTCGTTAATACCTAATTTTTTTAATTTTTGTTTTAAAACAAGTTTTTTGGATTCAAAATTCGATATAAATACGTCAGAATCGTACACATCAAGATGAGTAGTTTCAATCATTGATGGATTAAAAATCCAAATAAGTATTCGCATATCTACGCTATAATTCTCTTTAAGACTTAAAAATCTGGTCAAGTGCGCAGTTGTCAAATAAAATCCTATATATGACGGCAGTATTAGCGCCATTGTCCATAATAAAGCATTACGGAATTGTGCAGTTAAAGGTATATTACCAAATATATAATAAGTATAACTTAAATAAACCATTGACAAAAGACAAAAACCGAATGAAATTGGTATCCACTTATATGCTGACATTGCTTTGATGTCTCTCATTTTAATAAACCGAAATTTATACGCTAAGAATATAAAGAATACATCCAAAAACATAATCGCAAATTTATAAAGCTCATATAAAATAAAATCATTATGTACAATATCATAAATGCCTGCTAAAACAAAAGATGTATGAAATAACATATGACTTATATAGTTAAAAGAATATACAGCAAGAATTAAAATTATAGCGGTTGCTAAAGAATACCACATATCTTTAGCATTCTTGTAATTAATTACTGAATTTTTATGAATTTCCCGCTGTTTATACCAAAAATGAAAGAAAACTAAAGGAACAAGCGCTAACTTGTAAAAGTCTAAAATACGGTCAAACTCAAAAACTACAAAGAATACTGTAATAAAAGAATATACAAAAGAGAAAAAAAGCATTTGCTTTTTATTAATAGGAATAAAATTCTGTGAAGTACTTGAATGATTAATACCAGTATTAAGTAACAAATAGATAAAAATGCTTTCTGCAAAGGACCTGCAAGTCATTCGCAAAATAAATGACCACATATAAATAATATCAATCGACAATTAACTCACATCCTTCCACAAGCAATAGCAGTTTAATTACCAGAATAGCCTCTACCTCCGGTAACACGACGAAAACGTTTGAAAGCACCATCTTGGGTAGCATGCAAAGGTTCACCAGTCCCTTTTTTCACCCAAGCAGTTTCAAAAGCCTCTTTGAATGTCTCATCATTATTATACAAATATTCAAATCTTGCCAAAAGTTCCATTTTAAGTATATCCAAACAAATATTATCAATATGCGAAGATTCGTCAAGGTTCTTAGAGTCAGTAGGTGTGTTTGAACTTGCAAGTTCAGTGTATGTTGTAAGCTTATCGCAAAACTCGCATATAATTGCAGTCACAATAACAGTACGACATACGTAGGTCGCAAAAAATTTTGCCGCGGCAGGAACTGTAAGCATTGTAGCAAATTCCTTTACAATTTCAGTATTACTTTCTGCCACATTAACTGTAGAATCTTTCCAAGCAAAAACACCTGAAGATAGACCAAAAGCTAAACCAACAGCTAGCAATAATGATAAGAATTTTTTAGTAAACATAATGTTCAACCCCATTTTTTATTCAATAGTGCTAGTAGTGTTAACACTATCTATTTACATTTTATACCAAAAATCGAGCGTATCCAAGTATCTTTTGAAAAGTTTTACGTTTACTCCTAAAAATATTAAACCATATTTTAGAAAATTATGCAAGGTCTTCATTTTTATCAAAAAACGACACCAAAATAATTTAAAAATGCATTTTTGAATTTTTTAAGTGTACTTTTGTTTGAATATTTTCATTTTTTTGATATAATATCTTGTAGAATTTATAAAAATGTGTCGAATAACCATTTTTGTAAACATTGTAGTTGGCTTGAAGCCTCATTATTGCTGAGTTCTTTCAAGTCCCTATTGGTTATCCGCACCACTGTTTTTTTATTGTAAAGTTTCACATAATGTTTCATGTCAATACTTTTTGAAATAGTTTTTTAATTTTTAAAAATTTAAAATTTCAGCGACATAAATAGATATATACATACGTAAAAAGCCACCGAACATACAGATTCGGTGGTAATTTTTATTTGCAATAGATTTGGATTGATTTACTTATGAAATCAGCTAATCCGGCTTTATGTTTATCAATGTTTTTCGTAAACCTTTTGTCATTGATATAGAGTTTAGCTAATCCCAAAAGTGTTTCATTGTTGCAATCGTAAAGATTTTCCGATATGAAGTTTTTCCACTCTTTTACTAAGTTTTGAGCTTCTTCGGAAGCTTCTCCTTTATCCATAACACTTGCAAACTTTTTAAAAATCATTTCTATCTTTTCATAGAGATTAGTCCAATCACTTTTACTGTAATTTTTGGTTTTTTCTTGAAACATCTTGTACTTGTCAGTATTTCCGTACTTTTCTTTTGCTTCATCAGCATATTCTTTCTGCAATTTTTCAATTTCAGAAGCATCAAATTCACTAAAACTCATGTTATCATCTCCCTTAAGTGTTTTATCTACAAGCCTAATTAACTTGTTTAATCTGTTACGTTTTAATATGAGTAAATTTTTGTGATTTAAAAGTGCTTTTTCTCTATCAAAGTTAGGATTTTTTATTATGGATTCAATTTCTTTAAGTGGAAAATCTAATTCCTTGAAAAACAAAATCTGCTGTAAAATTTTTAAATCTTCATCGCTGTAAAGTCTATATCCTGATTTAGAGTACTTACTCGGCTTAAATAAGCCTATCGTGTCATAGTGATGAAGCGTTCTTACACTAAGACCTGTTAAATCAGCAACCTTTTTTACTGTTTTCATCTAACTCTCACCTCCGACTATTTTTTGAGCTTCAACCTAAGAAAAATTCTATCGCCGGCTTAAGATTTTCCCTAAGATTTTAGGCTCTATTTTTATGATAAATCATTACGTTACGTCAGAGTCAATATTTTTTTAAAAATTTTTTTGGGGGGTTAAAAAATATTTGTTTTAATTTCTAACTAAAACTTAGTTGCTACGTGGGTTTATACACTTGCAGTTTTATGTCGAATTTCTAAAATGTAAATATTACTAATGGCTGTAATCCGCTTAAATACCGGATTTGTTCATGCCCCCTTATAACTACTCGCACCAGTTTAAATAGTTATTATTGGTTTTGCTTTTAAAATATTCTTTTAGTAAAAATTATTTCTCAATTTTAAAAATCAAAAAACGCTCATCAGATTTTTAGTCTGATGAGCAATTTTTTAGTTTATTTCTTATTTACTGAAAACTCTTTTTTTGATTAATACAGTTGTGCCAAAGATAAGAACCGCACTTATAATCATAAGCGTAATCCACAACTCAATGTGGCTATTGTCGCCAGTGTTTGGTGTATCTTCAGAAACTAACACTTCTTTTTCATCTGCTGGTATTTCTTTTTCGTCTGCTGGTACTTCTTTTTCAGGTTCCGGCACTTCATTTTCTGCTATAGTAACAGTAATATCGTCACCTTCAAAATCAAGATGATTACCATCACCTACATATTTAACATTAACAATATATTGACCAACATCTAAACCTGTTGGAATACCTTCTAACCAATCCTCTGTGTCACTAAGTTTATACTGAATATTAATGTAACCATCAGGAAGTGTTTCCGGTGCGGTTACAAGCTCTTGATCTTCACCATTATATATAAGATCATTTGCCGTAGGTTTTTCATAGTCGGTTAAATCATTTTTATCAAGAACAGCTTCATTCACTGTAACAGTAATAACATCAGATGCCACTTCTGCAGCAGAATCGTTATTATATGTCGCAGTTACTACACAATAGTAATAATATGTACCGACATCCAAATCTGACGGAATAGTATATGAACTGCTTGTAGCATCGGTAATTGCCGTACCATTTTCATTGCTGGCTGTTGTATTTATATACCACTGATAAGAAAGTGTATATTCTTTGTCGGTATCCACAGTTGCAGCAACACTTATGTTCGTGCCTGGTTCACCATAAGTAACTGTCTGATCCGCAGAAGGTGTAATGGTTGGTGCCTTTGGAGCATATTCATCCATATTGGCTGCGGAATCAAGAAGCAAATTTCTTAAAAACTGTTTTGCTTGCGCTTTTCTATTTACATCACTCGAACGGCCCCAGTTAAAATCGGCAAGAGCAGTAATATATCCGTTTTGAACTTTTTGATCCAGCACAAATACTTTTCCGCTTCCGCTTTTAACTACCCATACAGCATTAGCGTTTGTTGATGAGATAGGAGCAAATGCACTTGGATAAAAATCAGATGTTAAGCCTGCAGTTAAACTAGGTTTTCCGGCGGTATTAAAGACCATATTCGGTTCACTCGAAGAATCATCCAAAATTGTAAAATTTCCGCCCATTGCAGTAGCAAGTGCTGTAAGAGTAGCGTTTCCTTTTTCTGCAAGCCCATTAGTCTCACCATTCATAACGACTCTACCGCCATTGGCAACAAATGTTTTTAGCAAATCTGCTGCACCGATAACATTTTGACCTACTGTTGAAGAAGCTTCGGTTTGCAAAGCAAAAATATAAACCAATTGAACACCATTTAATTCGCTCTGTGTAAGTGCACCGGATGTTTTAGTTACAACGGTAACGTCACCCATTTCAGAATAAAGATTCGGTATAAAATCTCCATGACCCGGATTATTGACTTCTGCACACCAGTACAACACCTTATACTGGGTTTCGCCTTCTGCGTTCGCTTTAGGTCCGAATGTAGGCACTAAACCAACAAACATCGCTATAGCGAACAATACACTTATAATTCTTTTCATATTTTCCTCCTTGTGCCTTACGGCATTTTAAATATTATTATAGTGGCGTTTTTAGTACACTACAAAAAATATTATACACATACAAATATTAATGTCAATACTTTATACATAAAAAATTTGTTATATGCATATAAAATTTATTATTATGCACATAAATATTATTGTTAAAACCTTGCGCACACAAAATTTATTCGAATTTAAAATATTTTGAAATAAAACCAGACAAAAAGCCATCTTTCTTGGGCGACTTTTTTACTTGATTTTAAATTACATTCATGTTACAATATGATTGAAATTATTTTAAAAAGGTGGCCAATATGAAAAATAAGTTTTTAAAAATATCAAGTTTAATTTTATCTATAGTTATTATGTATATTCCGTACATTCATGCAGGGGGATTTATGTCTAAACCCGCCACTTCAAAACCTACCGCAAATATGGAACCCTACATAAAAACAGTATCTGATCCCGCTAACCAGCCGTGGTATGCCGCTGATGGCGGAAAAGCCTATTATAACGCATGGCACTATATAGATGGGGAAGCATTTGAGCATTTTTTGGAAAGATATTCAAATATAATCAACAATACAACATCGGCAACAACGCTAAACGATTCCTTAAAAGATAATACGTGGCGCAATTTCCCCACGTTTGGCAATGCATATGAATTCTTAACTTTTGAGTGGCCCGACACAGCTCTATCTTCGAAATTTCTTGTGAGGGTTGATGCCGAAAATAGAATTATATATACCATCAGGAAAAACGGCGATGAATATTTATGTAAATTTTATATCGCGTTCGGCAAAAATACCGAAGAAAAAAACGTGGCTGTTTGCTTGTCTTATAACTGGATTGTAAACAGCGAAAGTCCGATAAAGAATATTTTATTACCCATTGACAGAGAATTATTAGATTAGAACTAAAAGGAGAAATATTATAATGAAAAGCAAATTTTTAAAAATATTTAGTTTAGCATTATCTTTTGGTATTATAATTTCATGCGCACCAAAT
>JAFQXU010000026.1 GCA_017406805.1 Clostridia bacterium
ACCGACAGGTCAAAAACTATTTTGAGAAAGTCAAAAAAGATAAAACACTAGACCTACAACGTGAGTTTATCGTTCAATTTGGCGACAAAGGACTTTGCGAAGAATACCCTGATACTCGTGAGGCATTTGCCTTTCAACTTGAAAAATATGCTGACTGGTTTAGGCAACAATTTCCTGATTTAAAAATCTATAATGCCGTAATTCATATGGACGAGGCTACCCCTCACTTGCATATGAACGTTGTTCCTGTAGCCACAGGGTATAAACAAGGTATTACTAAAAGACCGTCTTTTTCAAAATGGTTTAAGAATAACGAAATTGATTTTCAGCAATTTAGAGAAATGCAAGTCGAGAAATTGGACGAGTTAGTTCAAGAAATGGGTGCAGTTAGGAAAATCGTAGGCACTCATGAATACGAAAAACCAAGTCAATATCGTGAAACAATGCAAAAAGCCGACAAGGTTTTAGCTGAGGCTCACGCAGAAGCCTCTAAATTGTCCTCTAGCGCCTCTGAATTAAAAGACGAGGTAAATACCCTAAAAAACACTAAAGAGGGCTTAGAAGACGAATTAGAGGCTCTGAGCGATAAATATGCTGATAGCTCCTCAAAGGTGTCTAATTTGAGGGCTAAGGCTAGTGAGCTTGAAAGTGAGGTAAATACCCTAAAAAACACTAAAGAGGGCTTAGAAGACGAATTAGAGGCTCTCAGGGACGAAAAAAACAATATCTTGAAAATAATGCAACGTGGACGAGAGTTTGTAGATAAATGGCGAGTTAATTTTTCGGCAAAAGAGAAAAAAACGATTACTGGTAAAAAATACTATGAAGTGAGCGAAGAAGTATATCAAAAGGCACGTGAGGGCTTTAGCTATCAAGAGAATAAACGCAATAGTCTGATAGCTGAAGTATCAAATTTAACTGACCAACTAGCTAACGAACGTAGATACAGAGCGAATTTAAACAAAGATAACGACCACTTGAAGTCACTGGTAAATTATCTAAAGAAACAAAACAATGGACTGGTGCAACGCTTAATTTTAGCGACTGACAAACTGGCTTTTTGGCGACAATCTAGTAAAATGTCAATGCCTAAAAAAGATTTCAAAGAGAAGTCTGAAGTCGTAAATCGCTATAATCCATTTAAAAACATTGAAAAATCAAAAGATAAGAACATTGAAAAAGGGCTTAGCAGATAATGTCAGGGCAGTTTATAATGCGTTTGATGTCAAAATTGGCAAATAAGCACACAAATACCCCGTTTCCGTTCCTTTTCAGCCCTCTTTTGAACTTGGGGGAATTTTCTCGAAAGAGAAAAGGGGGCTTGCCCCTTAAAAATGCACTTAGGTAATTTCGTTAGAAATTTACCTTTTTATTTTGCTTTTTTTCTTGAAAATCAAGTCAAAAATCTACTCAAAATATCCGGAGGATACTCTTTTACTAATCTTTTATAAATCTTTTTAGTTCTTTTAGGGGGCTGGGGATGACTGGTATGACTGGATGTAGAGTACCTTATAAGGGACAAATTGTCGAGATAAAAGGGACAAATTGTCGAGATAAAAGGGACAAATTGTCGAGATAAAAGGGACAAATTGTCGAGATAAAAGGACTTATATATATTTGACTTATATTAATCTTTTAGGTATCATTAAAGGGACAAAAGAAAGGAGGTGACTCATGAAAGAAGTTGCACGTTATAAAAACGAGATGAACACACTATCCATAGGAAAATGGACTGCAGAGGAAATGAATTTCTTATTTGCGATATTGACACAAGTTCGTGATGAGGGCTGTAAAGAACTTAAATTTGACACTTATGATTTGCGTGAGTATGTAGAATTTGATAGAACACAGCCAAAACGTTGGAATAAAACAATGATTGCAGTGACTAAGAAAATATCTCAATTAGTTTATTTCAACATGGAGGACAATGTTTTTGAGGCTATGCCCTTGTTTCGAAAATTCTCAGTTAAACTTGATGAACAGGTTGTTACTGTTCGAGTTTCTGAAGAAATGGAATATATCCTAAATAAGCTAAGAATCGATACTGGAAATTGGACTCAGTTTGAATTCTTTGAGTTTGCAACGCTGATATCCGTATATTCTAAGACTGTCTATCGTTTCTTAAAACAATATCGTAAGACAGGCTTTTGGAAAGTTAGTCTTGAAGATTTTAAATCTCTGCTAAGTGTTCCAAAATCTTATAGCCCTAGCGACATTGATAAAAGAGTGTTAAAGCCTGTGATGAAAGAACTTCCCTCGATTTTTAAAGGATTAAAAATCCACAAAATCAAATCACGACGTCGAGGAAATCAACTCTTGGGATATGAATTCACTTTCCAAAAAGAAACTACTCAAAAATGGATAGACGATAAATTTGGTAATGCAGGAGAAACAAAAAACGCACCACCTGGCAGTAAAACTCCAGAGTGGTATGACCCTGATTATAAAAACGAAACTACTCCAGAAAGCCAAAAAGAGCTTGAAAGAATTAAGCAAGAGTCTTTAGACAGAATGAAAAACTAGCACAAAAAAGAGGACTGCTCCTCACTAAAAAAGCAAGAAACAGTCCTACGCAATCTAGGCGGATTGCTATTTAATTATAGCATAGCGTAGCGACTTCTAAAAATCTTAAATATATTTGGAGGTTCACTATGAACAACGAAACTAAAGCACAATTACAAGCAATCTCAGACAATGTTTTAAATCTTAACTATGATGAAATTCTTTTTCGGGCTGATATTCTACTTCGCTCGATTGAACTTATCACATTGATCAAAAGAATTGAGCCTGAAGACTTTGATGAGATGATTAATGGCTATGCTGAAGTAATGAGATTTTATGCTGAAGACCTTAAAAAAATAAGTGAAATACATGTTCATGATTGCTTAGACATTAAAAATCAAATTGTTAAATTTTTAGCAGAAGAAAAGGAGATATGATGGACAACTTAAATAAAGAGATTGCTGATTTAAAAAATCAGAGAAAAAAACTCATGGAAGAAATTGCTGAATTAAATGCCTATACTTCACTCATTCACGAAAGCCATGAAAGTCTAGCTAGTCACTTAAGGTCAGAAGAAAAAGCTGATAAGATTGCTAGGAATTTATTTCAGGTTATTCATAGAGAATCAGGGGTAGAGATTGAATTTATCGTTGATAAAGCTAAACAGCTTTTAGAACTAATTCAAGATAAAAATTATCTGCCGACAAAAGCAGCCGCAGAAGAATTACTCTTCCATGCACGGGAACTTGCTAGCAGTTGGGGGTATGAAATTGACGAAAATTTGCCAAAGTCATAAATGACTATTTGGAAAAAATGAGTGGTTTAGACTAGAAAAAGTTGAGGCTTTTTCTAGTCTTTTTTTCGGCAAAAATGATACATTTTTATGCCGAAAAAAGTCGGTCAAAATGACCGAAAAAAATAAAAAAGAGCAGAGGCGATTTTTTTATTTTGGGGAGAGTTTGAGAGGGTGCCTCCTCTCATTTGGCAAAGTATTTTGCCAACAGCTAAACGCTAGTTTTCGTCAGACAGACCGCGTAGTTTTGTACATGAAATGTCAAAACTACAAAAGCGTTTACTTTTGACAAAAGTAAAGCAAAACCGTACACTGAGTTTAGAGCATTTATTTTCAAGAGAGGTAAAATTTAATATGGCTGTTTCTATCGCAACTTCGTTTCGTACATCCGCAAAATCGACTTCAATTTCTCACAATAATCGAACCGTCAATGACCCACTAAAAAACGATAAATACCACAAGCATATTGACTGGGATAAAACTGATAAAAATATTATTTTAGTGCAACGTCCAATCAAAGAAGTTTATGACGAAAATTTTGGAGAGGCAGTTACACAATACAACGCTAAACAAAAAAGGACTGACCGACAGGTCAAAAACTATTTTGAGAAAGTCAAAAAAGATAAAACACTAGACCTACAACGTGAGTTTATCGTTCAATTTGGCGACAAAGGACTTTGCGAAGAATACCCTGATACTCGTGAGGCATTTGCCTTTCAACTTG
>JAFQXU010000027.1 GCA_017406805.1 Clostridia bacterium
AAACTCTTTTGCATTTAAGCCCAATTTTTCAGCTTCATTTAAAGCTATTTCAGCTTGAAATTTGGAGTTTGCCTCGCTTGACGAATACAAAACCGCAATATTTTTCGCATTTGGTTTAATTTTTTTAATTAATTCTATTTGTTTGGCAATCGGTGCAAGATCGGAAGTTCCGCTTACGTTTGTTTCGGGTTTTTCGTTTGATTTTACAAGATTTGCACTTTCGGGATTGGTAATAGCCGTTACCAATATCGGAATCTTATTTGTAACTGCCGCCGCACTTTGAGCTGCGGGTGTGGCAATTGCGAAAATCAAGTCGCAGTTTTCCGAAACAAAATGGTTTGCTATTAAGGTGCAGTTAGATTGATCTGCCTGTGCGTTTTTGTAATCTATTTCAACTTCCAAACCCAATTTTTTAATTTCATCAATAAAACCTTGTCTGGCAGCATCTAATGCTTCATGCTCTGTAAACTGTAAAATCCCGATTTTAAATGCTTTTTTGCTTTGACTACCTTGTCTAAAAATGCATAATATTATAGCCAAAATTAAAAAGATTATTAAAACCCACCATCGTTTTTCTTTCATCGAAAAAACTCCTTTACATATTAATTTTTTGTTTATGATTAAATTATCTCGGTATCGAGTATCGTATAGCACTATAAAAAACATAATTTTTCCTCCTTCAAAACAATAAAAATAAGAGCCCGAAACCCTTTTGAGGTTTGGCTCTTTAATTTAAATTTTTAAAATTAAAAAGCCATTACAGATTTCCTTTATCGGATATCCGTAATGGCACACAAAACTATTACAGATACCGATTATCTGTAATAGCTATACCAGTTATTATTTTTTATCGAAGAAACTCTTAAGTTAATCATTTCGAAAACTCCATAATATAATCTATATTTTGATTATAACATAATTTAGAGTTTCTGTCAATATCTATGGGGGAAATAACTTGTCGAAAAGTTTTTTTAAAAATAGGTTGTTAAAAATGGCCCTAAAAAGATCTTTATATAAGTGGAGAGATAATTATATCCTTTCAAGTACCTTGAAAATTAAATAAAAAATCTTAGTAACAATTAAAGATACTCCCACTCAGTCACAGTCCGAGCGTGATAAGAACCTCACCTACTTACGCAATCAAAGATTGCTTGTAGGTGCCGAGAACCTTGTTGTTCTACAATAAAACCGTCGCAGGCAATGAGGGTGGCTTCGCAAGTTGCGGGGGCGTGAAATTCGTGTGCCGTTTTTAAAACGGACTAAGAGGTTTGAATTAGTATAGTACAAGTTTTTAGTTTCATATAATTTGTTTATATAAGGAGGGAATGTTTTTGGGCAAAGAAATTCGGCAGGGAAATGTAGCAAAGGAATTTAATATCGGAAAGACTAAAATAAAAATATGCATAGATTACTGCGTAAAAAGCCATAGCGAAGTGGAAAAGATATTAAATAATATTGCTCGAAAAGCATTGCCAAGCTTAAACACTCCCTCTATGAGAGAAAATAGCGGTTTTTAATGTATAACATCCATGTTCTTATTCTTCTGTACCTATATCTGTGAGGATCGCTTTAAGCTCCGGGTACGGCATTGAAAAACGCTGGCTTAAGTACCTAAGTGATGCTCCCAGTTCCCCATCAGGACCACCTTATTTCAAAAAGGTATAAATATTTAATTTTAAAAAACATTTCGTCTCCGGCTATCATTTTTCAACCGGAGGCTTTACTAACTTAACTATTCTTAAGCTTTAAACTTAATTTATCAGAATCAGGATTAATAATCTCTTTCATTTTTTTCTTTCGCAAGAGAAATATGGCAAGCAATATATGAATTATCAGCATAATAAACGAAGATATAAAATCAATACGCGATGATGACAAACTACCCCACAAAGAGTTTCCCTCAATAAAAAGCCATGTTGCCGCCAAAATATCACTTGCTGCGTGCAAAAACATTATAGAATATATATTTCGAGAGCGTATGTAAACTGCGCCCCAAAATATACCTATTCCCACGGCATCAATAGCTTGACTTAAAACCGGCAAAAAACTTACGCCGTTTCGAAGATTCCCAAAATGAAAAATCCCAAAGAAAATTCCTGATAAAACAACTGTTTTCCAAACATCGCTTGCGCTTTTATGCCCAAAATAATCGTCTATTGCTCCGAGTATGATACCTCGATAAATTAGTTCCTCCAAAATCCCGGCACTAATTATAAACATACAAACAATTGTAATAATAACGCTTATCGGGTGCAATTTGGGGCCTTGGCTAAACATATAACTTATGCAATAAAACGCACTGCAAATATTTGGGCACAGCATAATGCTCCCTAAAAAAGCCCCATGTCAAAAGCCCTTACCCTTTTTTAAAATATTGATCTTACCCAGTTTCTTAAGTATCAAAACCCCTACAAAAGACATCATTAAACCATTTATAGTCATTAAAAAATATGGATTTGTCACCTTTATACCAGAAAATATTTTATTTTCCAAAAAGCTGAGCGCATAACTGACTGCAAAGAACAATAGCATTACACTCAAACAAAAAACAATTACATGCCATAACTTCTTGAATTTCATAAAAAATCTCCTTAGCTTTTGTAGTGTTTTAAACATATTATCAATAATACCATAAAATGTATTCTTAAACAAAGCTTTTGTTTTATGAATTTTATTAAAATTTTTATATGTAATAAAATATTTTAACATTATTTTCTTTTCTGCTAAATACTATTCGGGAAATAAATGATTTTAATATTTGATTTTTTAAAGTTTCGGAAATTTTATCGCTTTTAAGAATTTTCACAAGCTTAAAAAAATTAATCTTTAAATTAACATTACTTGCTAATTTTAAACGTTTTTTTGAATTTAATTGGTTTATCAAATCGCTTATTTTCTCTTTTTGCAAATGTTTTTTGGCTTTATACTCTTCTAAAGTATCCGCGCCAATTTCATAAGCTTTTTCAATTTTTAAAATTTTTTTATTTTCTTTAATTATTGAATTTTTTAAAATTTCTATTTCGTTTTTTTGTTTTTTGGGATTTACAATTATATTTATTTTTTCATCACCAATATCATCTTTTAGTTTTTTCAGAATTACTTCGCTTATCTTCGCGGCGGATATACCATGGCTAACCTTACAAATTCCTTTGGAGTATTTGCCGCACTGCAAAAAATTATTTTTTACGTAAACAGTAAGTTTAGAACCGCAATTACTGCAAAAAACAAGGTCACTTAACATATGAATACTTTTTTTGCGGCTTTTTAAGTTTAAATTTTCATGCCACTTCAAAATTTTTTGCACCTTTTCAAAATCATTTTTACTTATTAAAGGTCTATGTATGCCGTTTATTACATCAAATTTACCCGCACACTTTTCTTTTTTCATTCTGAGTTTACCGGCATACACAGGATTAGTTAAAATATACTTTACCGAACGCACATCAAACTTATTTCCTCTATTGGTATAAACACCTAAATTGTTAAGCTTTACCGCAATCGACCTTAAACTAAGCCCACTCAAAAAATCTTCAAAAATCATCTTTACCACTTTGGAAGACTGCTTATCCACTTCAAATGAAAAATCACCTTTTTTGTAACCAAAAGGTGGAGCGTTTATAATTCCACCCCTCAAAAATTTTTCATTCATACCCCTTTTTACTTCCTGCGCCAGATTTATCGAATAATACTCGTCCATTGCCTCAAGAAGCGCCTCTATTAAAATTGAAGTTGGGTCGTCAGACAAATGCTCGGAAACAGACACAACAGAAATATTAAATTTCTTTTTTAGCATTGATTTATAAACCACGCTATCTTCCCTATTTCTTGCAAATCTGGAAAACTTCCACACCAAAATCACGTCGAAAAGTTTTGGCGCATTTTTTGCTTTTTCTATCATTTTTATAAATTCAGTTCTGTTTTTAACGCTTTTTCCGCTAATTCCTTTATCAACGAAAATATACTCTTCCGGCAAACTATAGCCATGCTCATCGGCGTATTTTTTTATTGTTTTTATTTGACTTTCAGGCGAAAACTCAAGCTGATCTTCCGTTGAAACTCTGATGTATGCAGCGGCAGTTTTCAAAAAATACCCCCTTTTATACAAATCGTATCAATAAATATATATGAAAAAAAGGCAAAAAATAAAAACCGAGTGAATAAAAATTCACTCGGATATTTTTTGATTTAGGAGTTTATTCAGCCACAAGACATTTAAGCAAAGACACTAACGCAACAATCAAAAACGTAAAGAAAAACGCTCCGGCACCAATTAAAATTACTATTGAAATAACAGCAATTTCAAGCACAATAGAAAGTGCTGCCAATGAGGTTATAATAGTACCTATCGTACCAAATATTAGGCAGGAAAATTTTTCTCTTAAACAGTGCCATAACCTTGGGGTATTCTGGCGGCTTACACTAGACGCCGCCACAAGCAAAAATATAAGAGCTCCGCCGGCAATTGCAAAAGCTATCCAGATACCGGTTACAATTAAAGGTGTGAAACCCAAAGAAAAAAGCACTGCGATTATTACACCAAAAATTATTCCAAGAATTATCCCTGAGGCTGTACATCCATTTCCACATACACAATTATTTTTTTCTGTCTTCATTTTTATCAACTCCCATTAACATACTATGCCACCAAATAAAAAATGTTAAAAAATTCGACAATTTTTCTTCTTTGGTTTATGATAAAATAATATAGAAATTAATTTTAAGGAAGTGAACGGCCAAACGGCCAATTTTTATGAAAATATCACCTTCTATGCTGGCGTGCGATTTTTCGCAAATGGGGAATGAAATTAAAAAAATATCATCGCTTGGTGCTGATTATATTCACATGGATATTATGGACGGAAATTTCGTGCCAAATATTTCTTTTGGGCCTGATGTGGTTAAATCATTAAGAAACTTGACCACTGTTCCTTTTGACGTTCATTTAATGATAGACAGCCCACATAAATACATAAAACAATTTGCAGAGGCAGGAGCAAACATCATAACTTTTCACCTGGAATCAAACTGCAATGTACTCGAAACAATTAAATTAATTAAAAGCCACAATATAAAAGCCGGTTTATCCATAAAACCAAACACGCCCGCCGAAAAAATTATACCTTATTTAAACGACATCGATTTAGCACTTATAATGACCGTTGAGCCGGGATTCGGCGGACAAAAATTTATGAGGAATCAGCTTGAAAAATCAAAAACAATACGAGAAAACTCAAAAAATATCCTAATAGAAATAGACGGCGGAGTAAACGGCGAAACCATAAAAGAGATAAAAAAATACCCTGTGGATATTTGTGTGGCGGGAACATACGTATTTAAAGCCCCGGATATAAAAGAAGCTATAAATTCAATAAAACTATGAAAAAAAGTAAAGTTAAATTTTTAAGGACAACGTTTGTTTTATTTGTCTTTTTAATTTCGGTAATTTTCGCTTGCAAGTACATCAAAATAAACAAATCATCATATACTGTACCTTCATTTAATCAAAATAAATCAGAAAATAGCAAAAACGACACACAAATGGTCGGCGTGTGGGTGCCATATTTGGATTTAAACGTAAACAACCCCGAAAACACAGAAGAAAAATTCAAAAATAAATTTGATGAAATAGTAAAAACAGCCAAGCAAAACGGCGCAAACACGCTTATCGTACACGTACGATCTCACGGAGATGCGATGTATAAATCGGCATATTTCCCGTGGTCACATATTTTAACGGGAACTCAAGGCCAAAACCCCGGGTTTGATCCTCTTGAATATATGGTAAAAGCTTGCCACGAAAACGGCCTAAAAATTCACGCATGGATTAATCCAATGCGAATTAAATTGCCGTCCTGCCCAAACGAGCTTTGCCCTTCAAACCCATGCTTTAAATTCGGAGAAGAAAAATATTTTATAAAAAGTGGCGGCAGTTTATACTACAATCCATCATACCCGGAAATCAGAAAGCTAATAGTAAACGGGGTTAAAGAAATTGTGCAAAATTACAGTGTGGACGCCATACATATAGACGATTACTTTTATCCCGAAAATATAGGCGAAAACTTAGAGCAATTTAGCGGCATTTCCAAAAAAGAAGCTATAAATTTATTAATAAAAGAAATATACAGCTCCATAAAAAGCACAAATTCAAACGTAGAATTTGGGATATCACCGCCCGGAAATCTTGAAAAGTGTGATGTAATTGGTGCAGACATAAAAACCTGGGCAGAAAACTCTGGATATATCGACTACATATGCCCACAAATTTACTGGAGCACAGATTTTAGAGAAATGCCCTTTGAAAGCACTGCGAAAAAATGGAAAAAGCTTTTTGAAAACAGCAAAAATATAAAGCATTACTGCGGACTTGCGCTATATAAAGCAGGAACAACGGCTGACAACGGCACATGGAAATCAAAAAATAATATTCTGGCTGATGAATTTAAAATATGCAAAAATTTAAATTTTGACGGCATAATGATTTACTCCTGGAACTATTTAAAATCGTCCGATGCCAAAAATGAACTCGAAAATTTATTAAAAAGTTTAAATTAAATAAAAAAGCTTCCCTTAATTTTTAAGAGAAGCATTTTTTACTTATTTTTTTCGGTTTTCAAAATATAAACACCCAGCAAAATCACACCGGCACTGATAAAATAATCCGCTAAATTGCACACAGGCAGAAAAAACGATACAGACAAATAATCTATAACGTGGCCATGTAAAACTCTGTCTATTAAATTTGAAATTCCTCCGCCAACTATGAATGCTGCAGACAATATAAACAATCTATCTTTAATTTTCTTTATGGTTACCAAATACAAAAAGTAGGCTATAAAAATTATTGTAATTGCCACAAGAATCCATCTGCTGCTGTTTAAAATGCCCAGCGCCGCACCAAAATTTTTTACATGCGTTATTTTTAAAAAGGGAATTATGGTTTCTGCCTTAAAAAATTCAGGTATGATAATCTTTACAAAAATTTTGGCCGCCTGATCTAACCCGCATACAGCAAAAACAATCGCCCAAAACAAAAACATAAAAAACCTCTCACAATTTACTCTTTTATAACTTTTTGACATCTTGCGCAAATTGTTGGAGCTTCTGGGTCTTTCCCCACTGTTTTGTCGTACGTCCAGCACCTTTCGCATTTATTATAAGACGAATGCGAAATATCTATTGAAAGGCCATTAATGTTTTCCACTTTATACTGCCCTTCGCCGGAATTTTTAATTTCCATTCCGGAAACTATCAGCACAGATTTAAGTTCTTCCAAATGCTCGTTTATAAATTGATAAAGCTCCCCATCTGCAAAAATAACAATCTCAGCTTCCAAAGAAGAACCTATGACCTTATTTTTTCTTTGAATTTCAAGGACTTTTTTTATTTCGTCGCGGATTTTATGAATTTTATCCCAATCGGCGATAAACTTATCATCTATAGAAACCGAAACTTTACCGCATATATCGTTTAAAAATATACTTTCTTTATTATCGCTTGATTTGTGCGGCATGTGTTTCCAGATTTCTTCCGCAGTAAATGATAAAATCGGCGAAATAAGTTTCACAAGCGCATCAAGTACTAAATAAATCACCGTCTGAGCGCTACGACGTCCTTTGCTGTCTGCCTTTTCAACGTATAATCTATCTTTTAGCACGTCCAAGTAAAAATTAGACATATCAACAATACAGAATTTCTGAAGAGCATGAAAAACATTATGGAATTCAAAATTTTCATATTCCGAAATACATTTATCGATAATTTCGTTAAGTTTGGCAACCGCCCATTTATCAACATTATAAATCTCTTTTAAGCTAACCATATCTTTATCCGGGTCAAAATCATAAAGATTACCGATAATAAATCTGGCGGTATTTCTTATTTTTCTGTATGCCTCGCTAAGCTGCTTTAATATTTCGTGCGACATTTTTACATCCGAATGATAATCAACCGACGCCACCCACAACCTTAAAACATCAGCTCCATATTTTTGAATTACTTCCTGAGGATCCACACCGTTGCCTAACGATTTTGATTGCTTTTTGCCTTCTTCATCAACTACCCAGCCATTAGTTAAGATGCCTTTATATGGCGATTTTCCCGTCGTGGCAATAGATGTAATAAGCGAAGACTGGAACCAGCCTCTGTACTGGTCTGCGCCCTCTAAATAAAGATCCGCAGGGAAAGCTAAATCAGGTCTTTTTTGACAAACTGCTGCATGAGATACGCCCGCATCAAACCAAACGTCCATAATGTCTTTTTCTTTGGTAAAGTGGTCATGACCACAATGCGGACATTTAAAGCCCTCCGGTAAGAAATATTCAGGACCATTGGCAAACCATGAATTCGAACCTTCTTTTTCAAAAATATCAGCAACATTTAGCATTATTTTTTCGTCTATTATTTCTTTTTTGCACTTATCACAGAAAAAAATCGGTATCGGGACACCCCATATGCGCTGCCTGGAAATACACCAATCATTACGCTCCGTTATCATAGAAAGCATACGTTCTTCCCCCCACGCCGGGTTCCATTTTACTTTCTTTATTTCTTCGGATGCTTCTTTTTTAAACTTCTCCACAGAGCAAAACCACTGCTCAGTGGCCCTAAAAATTATTTCTGATTTACATCTCCAGCAGTGCGGATACTGGTGATCTATAACTTTGCTGGCAAAGAGAAGACCGTTGTCGTCTAAAAATTTGATTATTTCGTCCGAAGCTTTATCAAATTTAAGGCCTTTAAACATACCCGCTTCTTCGGTTAAATTACCCGATGCATCCACAGGGACAAGAACGGGAATGTTTTCGTAATTTTTGCAAACATCAAAGTCTTCCATACCATGACCCGGTGCAGTATGAACACAGCCGCTACCGCTGTCTATCGTTACATGGTCACCAACGATAACCAAGGATTTTCTATCTAAAAATGGGTGCTCTGCTTCCATAAATTCTAATTTACTGCCCAGAATTTTACCGATAACCTCATAGCTTTCTACATTTCCGGCGTTCATAACGCTTTCTTTTAAAGCATCTGCCACAATATAAAATTCGTTTTCGCTTTTTATTACGCTGTATTCAAAATCCTTACCCACACATATTGCAAGGTTTGCAGGCAAAGTCCACGCCGTTGTGGTCCAGATTATAAAATATGTATTTTGTATGTCTGCGCCCATTTTAGAAAGCACGCCATTATCGTTTGCAAGTTTAAACTTAACGAAAATTGAGCGGCATTTATCGGTTTTGTACTCAAGCTCCGCTTCTGCAAGAGCAGTTTCACAAGAAGGGCACCAATGAACAGGTCTGAGTCCCCTGTAAATAGTTCCTTTTTTAGAAGCCATATGGGCAAATGTCCTTATTTGTTCGGCTTCGTATTCAGGTTTAAGTGTAATATAAGGATTTTCCCAATCCGCAAGTATTCCTAAACGTTTAAACTGTTCTTTTTGCCTTACTACATAGTTAATTGCAAAATCTTTGCATATTTCCCGCAGCTCTAAGTCTGACATGTTTTTAGATTTTTCTGCCCCAACTTTTGCTCTGGCTTTTATTTCTGTGGGAAGTCCATGCGTATCCCAACCCGGGACGTATGGTGCTTCGTTCCCGCTAATATTTTTATATTTTACTATTATATCTTTTAAAACGCTGGTAAGCGCATGGCCTAAGTGAATATCTCCGTTTGCATATGGTGGCCCTGCATGAAGAATATAGCGGTTTTTCCCCTTGTTTTTTTCTATTATTTTATTATATAATTTGTTTTCTTCCCACATTTTTAAAGTTTCCGGCTCTCTTTCCGGAAGTGATGCACGCATAGGAAAATCTGTTTTGGGTAAATTTAAAGTACTGTTATAATCTACTGACATAAAATTTTCTCCTCTCGTTTTCTACTATTTAATTTTATAACATTTTAGCTTTTTTATCAACCAAATAAAAATAAAAAATTAGCGCCACATTTAGCGCTAATTTTATTATCAAAATTTAAATATTCCAAAAGAAAATTATATGTACATTCTCGCTGTTTAATTGCATTAAATTGTTTAGTTTTATCTAAAGGTTTCTTAAAAAAAATATTTTTAAATTGATTCACATACGTGGACACAATAAAGCTTAGTACATCTTTTTCGCTCAGCACACCACTTTCTTTGGAAATATTTTTTAATTTATCTAATTTAACAAAAAATTCAAACTTTATACCTTTAAATTTATCAACGTACATTAACATACCTGATTTCATCAAATTTTTTTCATATTTAATCAAAAAATCTTTTTCGTTTTCGGTAAAATTATCATCATCAATAACAATTATAATTTCCGGCAAACAATTTACTATTTTATCGAAGTTATTATTTAATAGTTGCAATTTCGTTTTGTTTTCCTCTGAATAAGGCATAAAAACCTCGGTATAAAACTGACTATTAGAAGGATTGAATGCAAAATAACTGCTTTGTATTTTAAGCATTTTAGCATCAGTTTTTACACAAAAAAATATACCAATTAAAAATATCCATAAAAAAAACACCTTTTTAAATTTCATTTAATAACCTCTTTTTTAATATTTATCTCTTATATATATTATACACTAAAAACACAACTTTTAAAATTATAAATATTAACACATTATCCAAACAAAAATATTTATTTTATACAATAAAATATTTTTTGTTCATAATTCTACCAGCTTTATCAGTATTAATTAAAATATTAAAAGATTTAAAGGTGATTAATGTGAAAAAAGCTAATTTAAAATCAGAATCATATATTATTTTAAACAACAACGAAACAATTAAAACCTCCAAAAAATGTTTAGCTCTCCACAAACAAAAAATAATTGAAAATATATCACAAACGCTTTCAAATTACTACACTTCTCACCCCGATGAAATAAATAACTTAAAATAATTTTTTATATTATGCTGCAATTAGGCCCTCCATACTGAGTTATAATCATTTTTGCAAGCGCCGGATTTGTGTTTTTTATATTAATCGGATATTGCAGTTTTTTTTCGTAAACCCACATTACTTGTTACCCCCATTATCATTATTCCATGGCCACGGATCGGAAATCCAGCCCCATCGATTTTCTTCTATGTTTTTAGAAGAAAGCGGAGAAAATTTTTCTTGATATTCATTTTTTAGCTGCATACTTTTTTCTTTGTAATCATTTAATTTCATATTTACTTCCGTATCGTTTGGGTGAGTATCCATGTATAAATTAAGCTCCACAATTGCAAAATCCAGAGCTGCTATTCTATTTATCAACATTTCACGTTCATCCATTTATTTCCCCTCCTATGCTTTTCCCTTCAAATGGTTTATTTAATTCCGGAAACATCGTACCCACGCTTATTCCTTGCTCTGCACTGTATACGTTTTCCGGAATTTGAAAAGGCACGTACGCCATTGCAACAACAGGGTCGCTTGGCAGAGGTGTTATGCCGTATTCATTTTGTAGCATGTTTTGCATAAAATCGTTCATAAATGTTTCATCCTTTAAATATTTTTTTATTTGTGCTATTTCCAAGTAATAATGAACATCTTTTTCGCACATTTTTATATTATGAAAACGGTGCTTCAAAAGTGATTTTCGCCCTACTATCTTTTGCGCTTTAAATATAATTTTTCTATTTTGCTTACGCACAAGTACATAAATGAGGCCACAACAAGCAAAATAAATATTCCTGCCATAACCAAATCCAGCTTAAAAACTTGGCCACCATAAACTATTAAATATCCAATTCCGCAAGAAGAAACCAAAAACTCTCCCGTTATTACACCAATTAACGACATGCCAACGTTTATTTTTAGCGTGGAAAGTATTACCGATATATTTGCAGGAATAACGAGTTTAAAAAGAGTTTGTACTTTATTGGCACCAAATGACTTCATAAGCAAAATTTTTTCTTCATCAACCGATTTAAACCCCACAAGTATATTAATTACGGAAATTATAACGGAAACCAAAAGCGTCATTACAACAATCGCTCCCATTCCCGAGCCGAGCCACACGATTATTATGGGGCCCAAAGCTACTTTTGGCAAAGCATTTAAAACCACAAGATACGGTTCAATTACTTTATATGCAAAATCAGAAAACCAAATCGCCACGGCCAGTACTATTCCGATTAAAGTCCCCAATAAAAATCCGATTATCGTTTCCGAAGCTGTGTAGTAAACATTTTTCCAAAGCTCTCCGGAATAATTTAAATAAATCAGAGTATTCCAAATTCTAAGCGGTGAACTCGTTATAAAAGTATCTATTAATTTAAACCGAGAAAAAGTTTCCCAAAGCGCAAAAAACAAAAAAACTATTCCGATTTGAAAAATTTTTATTTTTAAAAAATATCTCTTCTGGGCTTTTAAGTATTCGGCATGCTCTTTAGAAAATGTGCTTTTATCCTGCCTTTTTAGGCTCTTCATTTTTAAGTTCACTCCAAATTTCATCAAAATATTTATTAAACTTAGCGTGCTTGCGCTTTTCGTGAAAAGTAAAAGCTTCGCCGTTAAAGTCTATATTTAAAATCTTTTTTATTTTGCTTGGCCTTTTAGAAAATATCGCCACTCTGTCTGAAAGACATATCGCCTCGGAAATATCATGAGTAACCAAAACAGCCGTCTTTTTTTCATTTTTTATAATGTTTCTTACCTGCTCCGAGATATCTATTCTTGTTTGATAATCAAGCGCAGAAAAAGGCTCGTCAAGCAGCAAAATGCCAGGGCCTACCGCCAAAGTCCGAATAAGTGCCGCTTTTTGGCGCATTCCTCCGGAAAGCTGACGAGGGTAATGATATTCAAATTTTTTTAAATCATATTTTTGCAAAAGATCATCAACGAATTTTTCAGACTTTTTATTTAAAGATTTTTTTATTTCAAGCCCCAAAAGCGCATTTTCTTTAATACTTTTCCAAGGGAAAAGGCAGTCCTTTTGAAACATATACCCAACTTCGGAAAAAGAAAAATTTTTAAAGTTAATTTTCCCCTCTGAAACAGGCATAAGCCCGGCAATCAGCGAAAGAAGTGTGCTTTTTCCGCACCCACTCGGGCCGACTATAGTTAAAAATTCTTTGTCATAAATATTTAAATTCATGTTTTTTATTGCAGCAGTTTCGTTTTTTAAAGTATGATAATTAAGCGAAAGATTTTTAATTTCCAGTATTACATTTTTTGCTTTTTTTAGACCCAATTTTATACCCTCCTTATTAATAGTTCACACTACCAATAACTTCGCGTGAAATTTTATTATCCACCGCTTTGTTTATGTCCAGTTTCTCTTTAAGCTCACCCGCCTGGATCATTATCTCCTCAGACAACTCAAACTCACTTTCATTTACTAAAGGATTATCCGGCCAAACTCCTGCCGAAATATAATTTTTTACGCATTTTTCCGCCATATCATCAGATAAATCTAAAAAATACGGAAGAATAACCTGTGCTATTTCCTTTGGTGAATTGTTTTTTACCCATTTTTGAGCTCTGTATATAGAACGAGTAAATTTTTTGATAATTTCGGGGTTTTCGCTTAAATATTTTGAATTCGCACAGTAGCACGTATAAACCATTTTTTCGCAGTCCAGTGCAAGAGGAACTAAATTATAGCAGTTTTCTTTTTCGCCGGGAAGCAAAGAAGCAATCGGCTCAAAAAGTGCAACATAGTCCCCAATTCCTCTGCTAAAAGCCATACTCATCAAATTAAACTGTATATTATTAATCAAATTTACATCATTTAAAATATCAATACCGTGCTTTTTTAAAACGTACTCCAGCGTCATTTCCGGCATTCCGCCTTTTCTGCCCGCTATAATCTTCTTTCCTTTTAATTTTTTCCAAGAAAATTCGGGATCTCGCCCCACTAAAAAGCTACCATCACGACACGTAAGCTCAGCAAAAATTTTAGGGCCGTTTTCTTTGCCTTGATTGCAAACACTTATCACGGCAGATGAACCCAAAAGCCCAATATCTGCCTGCCCGGAAAGAACCGCCGCCATAGTTTTGTCCGAGCCCTCCGAAGTTGTAAGGGTTATATCTAAATTTTCGTCCTTAAAATAGCCAAGCTCCATCGCTACATACTGAGGAGCGTAAAAAACTGAACGTGTAACCTCGTTTACTCGTACTTTGTATGTATTTGAGTCTTTATTTTTTAAAATGCAGCCGGGAAGCAAAATAAGAATCATCGCAAGCAAAACAAGCAGCATTTTTCTTATTCTTATGTTTTTCAAATTATCACCAACTTAAAGTTTGATAATAACATTTTATTTTAGCTGCAAAAATTTGTGCCTAAAAAAGCTCAAAAAAATAGCCCTTAGCACCCAAGCTAAGAGCTTAATTTTGCGAAAAATGCACACACTATTTCCCGGTTGTATACGAAACGTCTACAACATTCTTTTTAAAATCATCAAAACTCATGGCAATATGCCCACCTTCTTGGCTTTTGGGGCTGTTTTTTACTTTTCTTCCGCCATTTACCCCAAGTTTCCAAGGATTAATAATCCGAATATATTTTTTTGATTCATCAATACCAACAATAGCGTACGCATGTTCGGAGTATATTAATGTTTTTTCTTTACTTTTCACATCTTTTATCCTAAAATTCTTTTTAAATCCGCAAGTTAACGATGTCTTTTTCTTTAACTTGTCAATTATATTAGAAATAATTTCCTCTCTATCACGCGAGCTGACATATTCGTTACGAAATTGTTCACCTGTAATAGCACACAGTGCTTCATAGCTAGTACCGCCCCATAAATTTTTGTATAACTCAGTATTCATAGAATAGTGTTCTTTTCTATATACGGCGTATGCTTTTTCAATAAGTTTTGGCCATAATGCACCACCTTTAATATATTTAGGCATAATAACCGTTTTTTTATTTACAGCAATTATTATTGGAACCCATTTATATCTTATAATAGATGAATTATTTTCATAATAGCTACCTGCATATTGAAAAAGCCTTATATTAATTTCATCTTCATTTTCTATTTTATTAAGTCCTTGCACAAAGCAATCTGTAATAGCTTTTGGATTTGTTTTTGCCAGTGCTATAAGCGATGCCATTAAATAACAATCTCCAATAAGTGCTTGTTTAACTTCGCTTGGCAGAGGTTTGCCTTTAGGAAATATTTTTACATCACCTTTTACTTTTTCTACTGTGTGTTTATCATACTTCTGTCTATTTTTATAAAATCCCCAAAGACGTGGGAACAAACGTCTAACTACTTTTCTTGAAAAAAGGTTACTATTTTTCTTATCATTAAAATATTCTTCATCTTTAGCTATTAAAAATTTTGCTTTTAATGTCAATTCATCACATATAGCCAAAAATGCAACATATATAAATTTTATTAAATCAGAAATTGGGTATCCCCCACAGTGATACGTCTTTTTTCGAAATTCTTCTGCGCTATCTTTAAAAAAATCTATTAAATTTGTTGATTGCATAAATCTAGAATTTAATTTTTCAAATAAAGAATTAAATTCTTTTCTACTTCTACTATTTGCCGTTGGTTTTTCATCACCATCAAAATAATTATCATAATTATCTTTTTCTTTTGCGATTCTTCCCACAAAATCTATTTTGATTTTTTTATACATATCATCCACTGCTTTTCCGGTTAACATTTTGGCATCAATAACATTTTTACTACTAAAATAATTATCAAATTCATCCGCAAATTTACAAAGATCTTCCTTTAATTTTTTAAAATCTGGATATAAATTTTCCGGCAAGTTATATGATGCTTTTTCAATCTTTTCTTTAAGTGCCATAAAAAATCCACCCTTTCAACAATAAATATTTGCTTATAATAAATTATACATAAATACATATAAAATTCAAGTATATTTTAAAAATTTTATTCATTTTTAACTCAAAAAGCCCAATAAAAATAGCCCTCAAACGAGGGCTTTGGATTGTTTTTTAGTCTTTGTCATTTTTGCTGTTTTTCTTTTCTTCTTTTCTTTTTTTAATCATAGCACTGATTTTGTCCACCATGTCCGGTGTCATGGATATAATTCTATCCAGCGCCCCGGTAAACGATTCTATTTGCATAAGCTTTATGCCGGAACCGGAAATAACCAAAAACGCCACGGGAATTATGCTGACCCCCACGCCGTTTCCGCCGCCGAACATCTCTTTGTCTTTGCAATTTGATGACGCAAAATCTGACCCGCCCGAAGCAAACCCATAAGTCACTTTTGAAACCGGTATCACCACAGTTCCATCAGGAGTTGTAATGGAATTACCGATTATGGTATCCGCATTTATTATCTCCTTCATTTTGTCCACCGAACAATTCATCATTCCTTCAATTTTGTTACTCATAATTTTTTACCACCTTTACTTTTTACTTTCTATTTTATAGTTTTTTATAAATTTTACAACCACAAAAATTATACCCATTAAATTTGCCACAATATTTGCTTTAAAAACAATATTTATTTTCTCACTCGTAAAATCAGGTAATACCAGAACTTTATAATCTTGAGGATTTGCAAATGAATTAACTGCAGAACAAAGCGGATAAACCACCGAGGAAACTTGTCCGTACCTTAGCGCGGCGACTGCAGCATCAGGTGCACCAATTTTTACACTTAAATCAAAATTTTTCACAACTGTTTTTTTAAAAAGGTACTTTACAGTTTTTCCGGCTGCCACAAAAAAGTTTTTAAACTTTCCCGCAGCTTCGGGTATACTTTTATTTTTAAAAAAGCCTTTTAATTTGCCGGTAGATTTACTCTTTTTCTCTTTTTTGTTATCGTTTCGTTTTCTTGGGCTAATTTTAAAACTTAAAAATCCTATTTTTAATCTTACAAATAACTTTTCATTATACTCAATAAAGACGCTGAGCGGCACAAACAACAAAAACAATAATATTAACAAAAAAACGCTTATAAATATCCAAAACCAAATCATCATCTGCACCTTCAAGCCCCAAAATTATAACTAAAAATAGTCTTTACGTCTAAAGCCTAATTTATACTAAAAATTTACCCAAGAAGCGGTATAATCACCGAATAATATAAAGCTTCTTGAAAAAATCTCAGCGGCCCGTTAAAAAGCCCAAAAATCAAAAGAATACAAAAAACAAGTGAAGTCATTCGGTAATTTTTTGTATACCATCCAAATGCCTTTTCGGGCAATATTACTTGAAAAATTTGAAAGCCTTTGAACGGCTCGATCGGTAAAAATTCATAAACCGTAAACATAACATTGAAATATATAAACAAAGACGCAAGCAAAAAGATTACACTTTGAATTCCAAAGGGCATCACAAACCTTAAAACCTTAAAAACCAAAGCACCGCAAACCGCAAACGCCAAATGTACCAATGGCGAAGTAGCACCGATTAGAAATAAATCTTTGCGCTTATTTTTTAAATTAGAAGTATTAATAAAAACTCCCTTTGGCCAGCCCATGCCGAAAAGCATCATAAGCACGGAACCTAAAAAATCAAAATGAACAATCGGGTTTAATGTTAGCTTTCCCAAAAGCCTTGGGGTATCATCGCCAAGTTTATCGGCAGCGTATGCGTAAACATATTGTTTAACCGGAAACACTACAAAAATTATGGACAAAATCACGAGTATTCCAACCATCAAATATTCAAATGTTATGTCACTTTTTAAAAACCACATTATTTTCACCCAAAAAAATTATACCATAGCGTTTATTTTAAAGCAATAAATTTTATTTTAATTTTACAATTTCTGTTCCGGGATAATACCACTTTAAAATCTGCTTGTATGTGCTTCCGTTTTTGGCCATATATTGTGCGCCTTGCTGACTCATTCCAACGCCGTGGCCATATCCACGAACATTAAAAATAAATTTATTATTTTCACTATCGTAATTAATATCAAAATCGGCCGACCTTAAGCAAAACGCTTTTCTGATTTCAGAGCCTTTAAAGTCGCTCCCGCAAATGTTTATAATTTTGACCATTCCGGAGTCTGTTTTTACTATATTTTTTACCCATGAATTCGGATCGCCTTTAAATTCACAGTTTTTATTTATGGCGCTTAAATTATTTTTAAAATTTTCTTCGCTTACTTCCACGGCCGATTCATATCCCGGCACCAGCCTATCCCCGGGGCTTTCAACGCTTTGAAGATACTTTAAATCTCCACCAAAAACGTCTGCGGATTTTTCAGTTTTCCCCGAAGACATAGCATGATATGCCGCCAAAATTGGCTCGCCGTCATCTTCCACCACTTCTCCGAAAACACTTTCAACCAATCTTTCTATTTTCCCGTAGTATTTTTCAAAATTACTGTTCCATTTGTTTTTCATTTGGTCTTTTGTTATGTAATTTTCTTGCTTTTTGGTGTTCACGGTAAAATCATACTCTTTTTTGCCTGCGTTTTTATTTCTTGCCCTGCAAAAATACGTATAAGACGCCACAGCCTGGGCTTTAAGTGCCTCATCTTCAAAAGCTGCCGGCATTTCCGACGCCACTACTCCGATTAAAAACTCTTTGTCGGGTATTTTTAAAATTTCACCCGTGGATTCATCTAAAACTTTGAAATATTTTTCACTATTTTCGCACTTTTGAAAAGTATTAACTTCTTTTTGAAACTCCTTATTAATGCCAAAAGCAGACGCAGATTTTTCCCCACTTTTACAAACAGCCAAAACCGGAATTAAAATCATGGAAAGAAAAATAACACCCCAAAAAATAATTTTTTTCTTGAATTTTTTTAAAATCACACTCATTTTATGCTCCTTTGTGTTTTACATATTTAAAGCTTTTCTGCTACGCGGTGAAAGATTTACAATATTGACTTTACTGCCAAATTTTTATAAACTATCATCTGAAAGAAAAAACTTTATAAATAAATATATGGACAGGTCTTTAAAAATATGTCTTTTAGGTGTATCATATATTTGAGATAAAAATTATTAATTTGGAGGCAAAAAAATGAATTTTAAAAATCTATGGCTAATGTTCACTTTAATCATGCTAACTATTGTACCCCTAAAAATTTACGGAATGGCCACTAATCTTGAATTTGTAAACTCAGTAATATTTGATATTTCCGTAGCAGTTATTTTGGCATTTGTTATTATTTTCACCTCGCTTATCAAACTAAACAAGAAAAACATAGAGGTAAAAAAGAACTATTTTCTTGGGATTGTAAGCATAGTCGTACTTACTCAGTTTTTTAGGTGCATTCCTGCGTATTGGAACGACACATCAAAATACGACTTTGCATGGCAACCGCTTATGATGTCTTTTTTCTCGGCGCTGTGCTGCATAGCATTTATCCTACTTGCAATAACATTTTTTACAGGCAAAAATATTATAAATAAAGCGCCGTTTTTCCTTTACTGCCCTGTACTTTGGCATGGACTTTATTTACTAATATTTATGTCTATATACACAAACGATGTAAATCCATACGAAGTTGTTGCCGCGGCGTTTGTTTCGCTGTTTTTAATTTACAACACGCAGGTATTTTCAACTTCATCAAATATAAATGTAATAAAAATGATGTTCATTTTTGGAATTCCGGCAATAATACTAACCTTTATAAACGGAATTTCTACAATTATAACAGCCACAGAACGAACGGGAGTTAACTACAGCACAACCATGCTGCAAATGTCTTTGGCAGTTTATATTTTAATAACACTAATAGATGCATATATTCAATACGACAAAAGCAATGATCCTGTTATAAAATCGGTAACACTTTAATAAAATTTATAAATAAAATATTATTTTAAAAGGAGCTGCTATAACTATGCCCATAAACATAGGAATTAATGGATTTGGAAGAATTGGAAGAATGGTCCTCAGAGCATCACTCGAGCACCCGGAAAAATTTAGAGTAACGGGTATCAATGACCCGTTTATAACGTCTGATTATATGGCGTACATGTTAAAATACGACACCGCTCACGGAAAATGCAATCATAAAATTAAAGGCGAAAATGGAATTTTATACATCGACGGCAAAGAAATCAATGTGTTTTCTGAAAAAGACCCTGCAAATATTCCCTGGGGCAACGTTAACGCAGAATATATCGTAGAATCAACGGGAGTTTTCTGCACTTCGGAAAAGGCATCAATGCATTTAAAAGGCGGAGCCAAAAAAGTTGTAATTTCCGCACCGGCAAAAGACAGCATAACCCCAACATTCGTCTGCGGAGTAAATTTAGATAAATACGACCCATCAATGAAAATAGTATCCAACGCATCTTGCACCACAAACTGCTTGGCGCCGCTTGCAAAAGTGGTAAACGATAAATTTGGAATTGTCGAAGGATTAATGACCACAGTTCACGCAATAACAAGCACACAAAACACAGTTGATGGTTTATCGGCCAAAGATTGGCGCGGGGGAAGATCCGCCGGAGCTAATATAATACCCTCTTCAACAGGCGCGGCAAAAGCTTGCGGGCTTGTTATTCCGGAACTCAAAGGAAAACTCACGGGAATGTCATTTAGAGTGCCGGTAATAAATGTTTCTGTGGTGGATTTAACTTGCAGACTGGAAAAATCCGCTTCTTACGAAGACATTTGCCAAGAAATAAGACGCGCGCACGAAAACGAAATGAAAGATATAATCGGATATACAGATGAGCTAGCAGTTTCAAGCGACTTTTGCGGCAACTCCAACACATGTGTGTTTGACGAAAAAGCCGGGATTATGCTAAATGACCACTTTGTAAAACTTGTTGCGTGGTACGACAACGAATGGGCATACAGCTGCAAAGTTCTTAAATTAATCGAGCATATGGACTCAGTGGATAATAAATAAATCGATAATTAAATATAACATGCACACCGAAGATTAAATTTCCGGTGTGCA
Source organism: Clostridia bacterium (assembly GCA_017406805.1). Classification (GTDB taxonomy): domain Bacteria; phylum Bacillota; class Clostridia; order Oscillospirales; family Acutalibacteraceae; genus UMGS1491. The sequence continues at coordinate 20,805 of JAFQXU010000027.1, forward strand.
TTTTTTATTTGTTTTACACTATTTTAATCACAAAATAATTTTTATATTCTATTTTAAAGAAAATTCAAAATAATGTAAAATAATAAGTGCAGTAAGCTTATTATTATATTAAAAAGGGAGATAAATAATGGGATTAAACAAAGTAACAGCAGCTATAGCAGCAGCATCAACAGTACTAATTGCAACAATGGGCTTTTTTATATATCGAGATATTAAACATACAAGACAAATAAACACTCTAACAAAACAGCAAAACATCTTACAAACAAATTTAGATAACCTAACAAAACAACAAAATAACTTAGAAGCAAATTTAGACGATAAAATAATTGATATATCGGTAAAAATAACTTCAAAATCAATGGAAATTCAAAAAATTGAAAACAATAAAAAATTTTCAAAACTCTATAAAGCATATAAAAAAAATTCTAAACTCCGGAAAGCATATAAAAATGGATTTGATAGAATACTACACCTCTTTAATTATATAGGGATTGATATAACAAAAAGCACACCGGAAGAGTTTTATGATTCTAACAAAGAAAAATTAGGCCCTATCTGCGAGCTACTAAAAAATAATCACACACCCCAAAAAGAAAACACCTTAGGCACTAACGGAACAAAAGATAATAAAACAGCCCCAAAGCTAAACAAACGGGGCAAATAAAACTTACAAAAAACAAACACCTTCTGTTATAGAAGGTGTTTTATTTATTTGCGATTTTTAAAAGTTATTATAAACAAAAGAGATTTTGTCGCTTTGGCTATCTAAAAGCGCCCAAAATACCATTAAACTCGCAAGCGTTAAAATTATAATTTTAAAAGCGTAGCTGCTAACTATCTTAAGAAAAATATTTTGTAAATTCTTCATTCAAATAAAGCCATCCTTTCCACCCCAAATGCATAACATCTTTATAAAAATACGGGGTATACTCATAATCCCTTAGGTCTAAATAATCAAGATTATACTTTTTTGCACGGCTTACAAGCTCATCATATAATTCCAAGCGCTTTTCACGGGTAAGGCCTGCGTAATCATAATAGTACCCATTTGTGGAAACAATTATCACATACGGCTTTACGCCAATATCATTAAATAATTTAATCGCCATTTCGTAATCTTGCAACTCGTCGGATTCACATAATTTCACATTGCCGTAATAATTTTTAAGACTATCCAAATTATGTTTAAAATACTCTGTGTAGTAACTGTCGTAAACGTAAAAACTATTGTTTGTGCATTCACTTTTGCCGGTTTCTTCTGCTATTTTATATTCTTTTTCCCAGTCTATGCTCTTTATTTCTTGTTCCGGAGTATCTTTATATTTTTTAATGGCTTTGTAAGACTCGTGTTTATCTTTAATGTCTAAAAATTTTTCCCTTAAATAATAATACGGTTTAAAAGCATTAAACGCCGCTTTAAAGAAGAAATTATCTTTTGAATATAAGTACGCATAAAAACAAGGAGCCGCAAGCGAAGACTGCCCACTTAAGAGCGAATATGTACGTTTGCATACATATTTTTTTATGCTATCGTTTATTTTACTGTTATTCATAAATTTATAAAACTGAATTTCGGAAAAATTTGCTCTAAATGAATTTACATCAATTTTTTTATCTAAAAACCACTGGAGCGACACTATAAAAACAATTTTTTTATCTTTAAAATCCTCGCCCATTGCGCCTATTTTAATGGCATCCAGCAAACTTTGAGTTCCGGCTCTGCCCACCAAACAAACCTGGGAATCAAGGTCGGTATTTGGAAACATATTTGCAGGGTTTTCTGCAATATAATCCGAATTTGCAAGTTCAGACGACCCAAGAAGCATCAAATCACCTTTATTTGCATTGTTTTTAAGAATGCTAACGCCTTTATTCATTTCGTCTACACCATAATTGCGGCCAAGGGCGCTGTTATAATCCAAAACAATAGCTTTATTTAAATAATTATTATATTGATATGCCGCCATGGTTACCACAGCAAACGGAATTAAAACATACGAAACATACCTGAGTATTTTTTTAATCATCGGCTTTTATTTTACCTTCCTTTCTAAAAAAGAAATAAAATTATTAACCGTTGATATATCTTCCTTTGTAAAATCAGTCGGTTGGAGTTTTAGACCAAGTTTATCTTCAATAAGCAAAATTACATTTATTGTAGAAAGCGAATCAATAAGTCCCGCGTCCATTAAATCAAGATCCAAATCTTCTCTTATTTCGTCCGTTTCGCATATTTCTTCCATTATGTCAAGCGCAATATTTTTTAAATCTTCCATGTGAATCCTCCTTAAATATTAAATAAGTATCCGGAAAATATTAGCATACCGATTGCCACTATTTGAAAACAAACTATCCTGCTTACTATATCATAACAATTACTTTTTTTGAATTTTCTGTAAGTTTTAGATTTTAAATAACAATCCGTAATCACAAGCATTATACCTTGATAAACACCATACGCCACATAAAACAGTGTGAATCCATGCCAAAGACCCATTATAGTCATCGTAAGCAAATATCCGCAGCGTACAGCCATTTTTTTGCTTTTAAAAGTGCCATTTCTCAAGGTGTTTAAAACAAATCTGCTAAATAAATAATCACCAAACCATTTGGAAAGCGATATGTGCCATCTATCCCAAAACTCTTTCATGTTTCGCGCCAAAAATGGCTTGTTAAAGTTTTCGGGCGCTTTTATTCCCAATATATAGCTTGTACCAATCGCAAAATTGGAATACCCCGCAAAATCGAAAAATAAATAAAAAGTGTAAGCATACATGTAAACAAAAACGCTTAAAAAAGTTTTTTCGTGCGGCAATTTTTCAATTATATAAAGGTTAATCAATGCTGCTATGCCAAACTTGTAAACAACGCCAAGAAGTATTTTTTTAATTCCCACAAACAAATAATCGTTTATGTATTCATTTCTTGGAATAGCGTTATTTAAATCTTTGGTAAATCTTTGGTATCTATCAATCGGGCCGGAACTTATTGTCGGAAAAAATGTTATAAAGTAAAGCATGTCCAAAAACGGGAGCTTTTCAATGTGATTATCGTGAATTTCAATTATCAGCTGCCAAACTCTAAAGCTTACATACGAAATCCCAACAAAACCCAAAAAACTAAACCGCGGAAGGTAAATAACCGATTTTATTAATATAATTGGCAAAAATGAAAGAATTAAAACCCAAAAATACACAAAATCGCTCTTGGCACGCTTATTAAAAAAGTAATAGCCCATTATCAAGATGCTTTCACACGCCAAAAAAATCAAAAATTGATACATCTGCAAAGTGTGAAAACCCATTATCATGCAAAGAGCAAAGACCGACGCTATCATACCGAGATACTTTATTCTTTTACCCATAAACCCGGCAATTACTCCCGGGATTAACAAAACAGAAAAAATAATTAATGAAAATATATTAGTATATTGCGAAAAAACCATTATAGTTCCTCCATAAGTTTTTTACGATTGACTTTTCCGTTGTTTGTCATTGGAATTTTATCTTTAAAAATAATCTTTTTTGGCACCATATAAGGCGGCAAAAATTCAGATAATTCTTTTTTTAAAGAAATGGCGGCTTTTAAGCTGCTTTCTATTTTATAATCTGCAGCTACAAACGCCGTAAGACTGTCGATTATTCCGTCTTTTTTTACGGGGATTACCACTGCGTTTTTTATTCCCTTTATTTTCATTAAATTGTTTTCAATATCCTCAAGCTCAATTCTATACCCGTGCAATTTTATTTGAAGGTCTATTCTTCCGCAATAAAAGAGCTGACCATCTTTAAAATATCCCTCGTCCCCCGTTTTGTATGATCTGTAAATTTTCCCGTTTACATTTTTAGTTCCAAAAGATTTTTTGGTTATATCGGGTCTTTTAAAATATCCCACGCTAACGGTATCGCCAACAATGACAATCTCGCCTTTTTCGCCTTCGGGGAGATCGCTTCCTTTTTCGTCCATAATAAACACATGCGTTCCGTTTTTCGGCTTGCCCACGGGCAGCGGACTGTATTTATCTAAAACTTCGGGAGTTACGTCTATTTCCGTCATTGCCACTGTTGACTCAGTGGGGCCGTAAGTATTGATTACCTTTGCTTTTGGGAATCTTTCCAAAAGAAGTTTAGCCGTGCGATTTGGAAGTGTTTCTCCGCAAAATAAAAATAATTTTAAATCAGGTATATTTTCTGCGTTAAAATCATCTAACGCCAAGCACAAATTTGCAAAAGACGGCGTGGACACCCAAACATTTACTCCGGATTTCTTTAAAGATTCAATCAAAAGATTATAATCCATTTGAACTTTCTTTTCCAGGCACCACAATGTGCCACCCGTGTAAAGCGAAGTATATAAATCCATAACGGACAAATCAAACGAAAACGGCGCTTGATTAATATACACGTAATTTTTATTTTCTAAATTTTCTCCCCCTAAAAACGAAGACCATTTAAGAAAATTGTTAAGGCAATCAAGTGTTATTTGAACTCCCTTTGGTTTTCCCGTGCTTCCGGAAGTAAATATAATATAAAAAACGTCGTCATTTTTTACGTAGCAGCTTTCGCTTATTTTATTATTTTCGGATTTAATTATGCTTTCTATTTCTTCAAGAGATAAAGCATTATCCGGGTTAAAATTTAATTTTTCCAGCGCAAAAATTACCGGAGATTTTGTTTCTGATATTATATCTTTTACACGTTCATCCGGGACAGAAATATCCACAGGGCAATACGCTCTGCCGGATTTTACACATGCCAAAAAACAAACTATCATAAACGGGTCTTTATGTCCGTAAACAACTATTGGGGATTTATTGTCTTTAAATTTTTTTTGAATATAAAATGCAAGCCGGTCTGAAAAATCCCAGAGTTCTTTGTAAGTAATCGACTTATTTTTGCTGTTTTCGGAATAAATCGCTATTTTATCTTTATTATTTTTGGAGTAAATCTTTATTTTTTCAAGTATTCCCATCTTTTTAGCGTCTCCCTTTGCAAAAAATAAAACAAATATCTAATTTATTTTATCAAATAAGCAAAAGTAATTCAATAATAAATTAAAAGCAAAAATCCCGCTTAAAAAGCAGGATTTTATAATTATTTTATCAGGTAAAGTGCTTTTTGCGGTGCGCAAAGCGGTTCACCGCCGTTTTTTGTAACTCTAACCATTTCTTCAATGGATCCGCCATTTTCAATTTGTATTCTTGGCTCAATTGTGTAAACTCCGTTTTCTCTAAGAAGCATTCCCGAACGTTTATGACCCGCAGGAGATAGACTCGTCCCGGGACTGTGTGCGGTTTCACCAACGGGATGCCCTGTTGCATGGTTATAATCAGGATAACCTTCGCCAACAATTATGCTGCGAACCAATTTATCTATGTCGCTGCCTTTTTTATCGGGAGTCATACTTTTAATCCCGGTATTTACCGCTTTTACCAATGTGTCAAAAACTTTTTGCACTTTTTCCGGAGCTTTTTTTTCGTTTAATTTTAGTGCATAGCCCATTCTTTGTATGTCGCTGGAATATTTTTTGCCGTTTTTTAAATGAATTGTTACACCAAAATCGAAATATATTGTATCTCCTCTGCGAAGTGGAGTATTACTTGCGCACGAATGCCCGCCTTTTACCAAATTTTTTCCCACCAAAACCACCGGGCACAGTTCTTTTTCCCACGAAAGCTCCTCTTTTATTATTCCGTGCTTTTTAAAATACATCGGCTTTTTCATAAATATATTATGGACCAAATTTAAAATTTGCTTTTCTGTCATTCCGATTTTTATATTGTTAAATGCAGCGTTTAATATATCCAACGCACATTTAGCGACAATTTTCATGAATTTTATATCTTCATCTGTTTTGCTATCCATAAGAAAGTATATTATTTCATC